>JALZUT010000236.1 GCA_023300575.1 Olleya sp. | reverse complement strand
GGTGGGTTTTTAGTCAGTTTACAAGTACATAAATACGCTTCTTTATTTTCTTCTACAGAAAACTTTAATGATGGTGTCGCTTCTTTTGCGCGATGTGAACCATTACAAAAAGGTTGTGTGTCGCTATGACCACAAGTGCACCAAGCGTAATTTTTATCAGTTTCTAATTGGCATTTAATTGGTGCATCACCACCTTTTATGTTGTTTTCTATCATCTGTAAATCGTTTTTAAAATTGAAATCTAAAGATATAGGTATTTTTAAAAAGAATGATTCTATATTCTAAAAATACCACCAACAGAAACAATACGCTGTAAAAAGAAAAAATGATGCGTTGCTTTATCTGCTTTACTTTGAGTGGTTCTGGTATTGGTCATATTAATAAAACCACCTTTTAAATCGGTTTGAATATAAAAGTGCTTAAAGAACGTTACATTTAGTCCTACTTTTAAAGCAGTTCCATAACCAGAAAGATTAAATTCGTCATTACGTGGTTTTTGAAGTAGTGTGGTATTAGTTCTTGGGTATAAGATCCCAGCACTAAAACCTTCATTTATATTTATCTGAACTTTATCTGTATTTTTTATTTTAAATAAAGACGAAATATCATCTTGACGACCAATCTCTGCAAAGACATAATTTAAACCATCTGTATATTCAAATTCCAAGAAGTCTGCTGATACATTAAAATCCTGATTGTTGTAAACACCATTATAAACACTACCAATATCCTCTGCTGGAAGGTTAATAAAACCATCTAGTTTTCTGGTTTTGTCTTGTTCTACAACATACTTCATATGGTCAAAACCAATTGCAACGTAATACTTATCCGAAAAAAAGTAACCTAACTTAAAATTAGTTTGTGGTATTGTTATTTTACTAGGATTGATATAATCTATGTGCCAACCTTTAGGTTTGTCTTTTGCGGTTACATCTTGTATCGTAAAATTATAATCTGCACCTTTAAATGTGATATCAGATTTTGAAAAATCACCTCTATTTCCTCCCCAATTAACAAAGGTTTTACCTTTGTTAGAGCTTGTGTAATTTAAAGTAGTTTCTGTTTGAGCTATTAAAATTTGTCCAAAACAAAATAAAGCTAAAATTAAAATTTTAGCCAGAATTAATTTAGTCATTAAGTAATTCTATTTTAGGGTGTTGATAGTTTTTCTAATAGCTGTTAGATTAGTTAAAAGTGATTCTAAATTATCTAAATGTAACATATTAGCACCATCACTTTTTGCGTTTGCTGGATCAAAATGTGTTTCGATAAATAAGCCATCTACATTGTTTACAATTCCAGCTCTAGCAATAGTTTCTATCATATCTGGTCTTCCACCAGTTACTCCAGCACTTTGGTTAGGTTGTTGTAATGAATGTGTAACATCTAAAACAGTTGGTGCATATTGACGCATAGTTGGTATTCCTCTAAAATCTACAATCATATCTTGGTAGCCAAACATAGTACCACGATCTGTTATCCAAGCTTTATCACTTCCTGCATCTTTAACTTTTTGTACCGCATGCTTCATGGCTTCAGGACTCATAAATTGTCCTTTTTTAAGATTAACTACTTTTCCTGTTTTTGCAGCAGCAACAACCAAATCGGTTTGACGCACTAAAAAAGCAGGTATTTGCAATACATCTACATATTGTGCAGCCATAGCAGCATCACTAGTTTCATGTATATCTGTAACGGTTGGAACATCAAATTTTTCGGACACTTTAGCCAAAATCTCTAACGCTTTTTCGTTTCCTATTCCTGTAAAACTATCTATTCTACTTCGGTTTGCTTTTTTAAAACTCCCTTTAAAAATGTAAGGTATTTCAAGTTTGTTAGTTATAGATACTACTTGCTCTGCAATTCTATATGCCATCTCTTCGCCTTCAATTGCACATGGACCACAAAGCAAAAAAAAGTTATCGCTTGTTGCGTGTTTTATTTTAGGAATATCTTGAAGTGTCATAATTTGTTAACCAATTTAGGCTACAAAGATAGGTTAATGCCTTAAATAAATAGACACTTTTTTATTTTGAAAGAAAACGACCTTTGCCGATAAGTGCATTAGCGATAATAGCGACATCCTTTTTTGTGTGCGCTTACGCACAAAAAAGATATAGCGGATAGCGCGACCCTTTGTGGTTGAGAGACTTACTTGATTAGTGTGCTAAAAATAGGCTTACCACAATGGGTAATGTCCAAATAATTTTATTTATGATAAAAAGTCATAATTTATAAGTACCTTTGCACGCTTAAAATAAGGCACAATTATGGCTAATATTAAAAACATTGCAATTATTGCACACGTAGATCACGGAAAAACAACGTTGGTTGATAAGATTATGTATCACTGTCAACTGTTTCGTGAAAACCAAAATACAGGAGATTTAATCCTGGATAATAACGATTTAGAACGTGAGCGTGGTATTACCATTACGTCTAAAAACGTTTCGGTTGTATATAAAGGTACAAAAATTAACATTATTGATACACCAGGTCACGCCGATTTTGGAGGAGAAGTAGAGCGTGTATTAAATATGGCTGATGGTGTTGTATTATTAGTTGATGCTTTTGAAGGACCAATGCCACAAACACGTTTTGTGTTACAAAAAGCGATTGATTTAGGTTTAAAACCATGTGTGGTTATTAATAAAGTTGATAAAGAAAATTGCACACCAGACGAAGTACATGAAAAAGTATTTGATTTAATGTTTGAGTTAGGTGCTGAAGAATGGCAGTTAGATTTTCCAACCGTTTACGGTTCGGCTAAGAACAACTGGATGAGTGACGATTGGAGAAATGAAACAGACAATGTTGAACCATTATTAGATATGGTTATAGAGCATGTTCCAACACCTGAATTTAAGGAAGGAACAACGCAAATGTTAATTACATCTCTAGATTTTTCTTCTTTTACTGGTCGTATTGCAATTGGTAGATTACAAAGAGGAAGCCTTGCAGAAGGACAACAAGTATCTTTAGTAAAAGCTGACGGTACAATTACAAAAACAAGAATAAAAGAGGTGTTTATATTTGAAGGTCTTGGACGTAAACGAGTAAAGAGCGTTCAAACAGGAGATATATGTGCATTAGTAGGTGTTGAAGGATTTGAGATTGGAGATACAATTGCAGATATAGAAAGCCCTGAAGGTCTAAAATCTATAGCTATAGATGAGCCTACAATGAGTATGTTGTTTACAATTAACGATTCGCCTTTCTTTGGTAAAGACGGAAAGTTTGTAACATCTAGACATATTAAAGATCGTTTAGAAAAAGAATTAGAGAAAAATTTAGCACTTAAATTAGGTGAAACTGGTAGTGCAGATAAATTTATGGTATTTGGACGTGGTGTATTACACTTATCGGTTTTAATAGAAACGATGCGTCGTGAAGGTTATGAATTACAAATTGGACAACCACAAGTTATTATAAGAGAAATTGATGGCGTTAAATGTGAACCAATTGAAGAACTAACAATTGATCTTCCAGAAACAGTATCTGGTAAAGCGGTAGAGTTTGTAACTTTACGTAAAGGAGAATTGTTAAGTATGGAAGCAAAAGGAGATCGTATGATATGCGAGTTCTTAATACCTTCTCGTGGTATTATTGGTTTACGTAACTTGTTATTAACAGCTACAGCTGGTGAAGCTATTATGGCACACCGTTTTAAAGAATATCAACCTTTAAGAGGTGCTATTCCTGGACGTATTTCTGGATCTTTAATATCTATGGAAAATGGCAAAGCAATACCTTACTCTATTGATAAATTACAAGACAGAGGTAAGTTTTTTGTTGAGCCAGGTGAAGATATTTACGAAGGTCAGGTAATTGGTGAAAACTCTCGTCAAGATGATATGTCTGTAAATATTACTAAAGCTAAAAAGCAAAGTAATGTGCGTAGTTCTGGAGCAGATGATAAAGCTAAAATTGTACCAGCAATTAAGTTTTCTTTAGAAGAAGCTTTAGAATACATTCAAAAAGATGAGTATGTTGAAGTAACACCAAATCACATACGTCTACGTAAAATTTGGTTAAAAGAAACAGATAGAAAAAGAAATAAAATTTCTTAAAAAAAATAAAATTATAATTTAAAAAAAGAGAAATACTGAAAAGTATTTCTCTTTTTTTTTAAATAAATACAATGGAATTATTTGGTATTACACTTACAGAATATGTTGGCTACTTAGCTTCAATATTTGTTTTGTTATCTTTTACAATGAAAGATCTAAGACAATTAAGAATCATAAATACAGTTGGTTGCCTACTATTTATAGCCTATGGGTTTTTAATGCCAAGTTTAAGAATAGGGTTTCCAATAATATTAACTAATGTTGCCATTTGTTGTGTTAACATTTATTACTTGTTTTTAAAGAAATAGTTTTTGTATATTTATATTTATAAAAAAAATAGTTATGAATTTTCTTTACTTTGATCCTTCAATAGGTGCCATGATTGTTCAGGTAATAGTTGCAGCAATTTCCGGAGTTTTACTATTTTCTAAAAACTTAGTATATAAAGTTAAGGTCTTTTTTGGAGTTAATATTGATCAAGAAGATGATATTAATATTGAAGATTCTGATATAGAAAAAAAAGAGAATTAAGGTGTCATATAAAAAAGCACATCCCTCTTCTTTTAGAGACCCTTCGGGTTATGTTTTTGTAGAAGAAGGAGTTGTAAAACGAAGTATAACACCTCTTTATTTTAAGCAGTATACGACTTTGAAAGAGTCAGGTTTTTTTTCTAAACTGTTTAAAAATAATCTTCTAGTTAAGCATGAAGAACTTTCTGCTTCTGAAGTAGAAATTATTATACAACCAGAGCAAATCCCATTTATCACTTATCCCTATGAGTGGAGCTTTAATCAATACCAACAAGCAGCTTTGTTAACTTTGAAGATTCAAAAGTTTTGTTTAAAACATGATTTTTCTCTTAAAGATGCTTCCGCCTACAATATTAGCTTTTATAAAGGAAAACCTATATTTTTAGATACTTTATCGTTTGATTTTTATGATAAAAATAAACCATGGCGTGCTTATAAGCAATTTATCTCTCATTTTTTAGGTCCATTACTATTAGCTAGTTTTCATGGGTCAAAATCGCTCAAGTTAATGAGTAATTTTATAGATGGTATTCCTGTTAAAATGATAGCCTCAATGTTGCCTTACAAGACAAAATTTAACCCGTTTTTGTATTCAAATATTTATTTGTTAAGTAAGTTTGAAGATAAGCATAATGAGAATAATGGTAAATCTAAAGTCCCTTCATTATCAAAAAAAGCCCAGTTTAATATAATAGATAGTTTATATAATTATATTAAAAAACTGACTTTAAAAGAATATTCAGAATGGGGTAACTATTACCAGAAAATAAATTACTCGGATGATGCATTTGTACTTAAATCTGATATTATAAATAAATGGATATCTAATTTAAATAGTAAGAAAATAATAGATATTGGAGGTAATGATGGAACTTTTGTTAGGTTTTTAAAACCTAAAATAGACCACGCTTTAGTTTGTGATATTGACGTAAATGCGGTTAACCATAATTATAAAACTATAAAAAAAAATAAAGAAGACCATATAACACCTTTTGTTTTAGATATTTTAAACCCTTCTGCTTCAATAGGTTTTAATAATACAGAACGGGATTCGTTTTTAAAACGTATTAAAAATTTTGGTCCAGATATTACATTAGCTTTAGCGTTGATACACCATATGTCTTTATCTGGTAATATTACTTTTGATATGTCTGCTTCATTTTTTGCATCATTCTCTAAGTATCTTATTATAGAATTTCCAAAACGTACCGATTCATGGGTAACACATTTATTAGATAATAAAGCAGAGTTTAAAGATCATTTTGATTTTTATAATATTGAGAATTTTGAATTACACTACGCTAATCATTTTAAGATACTAGAAAAACTGCCAATTAATAACTCAGAACGTGTCATGTACTTGTTAAAACACAAGCATGATTAAATTACTAACTAAGCTAAGAAACAAAGTTATTAACTTTGTTAATTCTTCTAAAGAAGGTGTTGTAATTAGTGCTATAGCAGCAGGTTTATACCCTTTTTTGTTTTATTACAATTCTAATTTTAATCAAGTAAATTCTTGGAGCCAATTTTTGTTTTTTATAGTAGTTTTTGTGTTACTACCAATTTTTGTTTTTTTAGTTGTTTACAAGAGTTTAAAATATTTTTTTAAAGAAAATAAGAATTTAAAATTTGTACTACCATTACTTAATTTTTGTTGTTTTGGTATTCTTATGCTAGTTAGCACTTATGGTTTAAGAAGTAGAAAACTTATTGCTTTTGTTTTATTCTTGTCTTTAGTTTTAACTTTTTTAGTTGTAAAACATTTTAAAAAAATTGTCATTCTTCAATTATTAATGTCCTTTTTAGCACTTTCAATATTAGTAACAACCTTGTATAAGTTTATTTTTTATTCAGATGAATGGTTACAGCAACCTGATAATATTGAGCAGGTTGTTTTTAAGGAAAAGCCTAATATTTATATGATTCAAGTAGATGGTTATGCTAATTTTTCTGAACTTAATTTACCACCTTATAATTTTGATAATTCTCATTTTGAGGCTTATTTAAAAGAAAAAGAGTTTAAACTTTATAGTGGTTATCGTAGTAATTATTTTTCTACATTAAGTTCTAATGCCTCTTTGTTTACAATGTCTCATCATTATTATTCAAACCCTAATATAGCGTTTGGAGAGTTGTTTAAAGCTAGAGAGATTATTGTTGGAAATAATCCTGTGTTATCAATATTAAATAAAAACAATTATAAAACACATCTAATTTTAGAGCGACCCTATTTTTTGGTAAACAGACCTAAAATGGCTTATGATATAAGTAATGTGGTTTCGTCCGAATTACCATATTTAGATAGAGGTTTTAAAACAAAAAGAGACGTTAAAAGCGCTTTGTTTTCTATGATTTCTAAATCCAAAGACTCGGCTAATTTCTACTTTGTACAAAAGTTGTCACCATCCCATGTAACAAACTCTTCAAGTAATTCAGTAGATAAAGATAACCAACGCGTATTGTATTTAGACCGCTTAAAAGAAACAAATATTTGGCTAAAAGAAGTAATAGAAAAAATTGAATATAAAGACAAAAATGCTTTAATAGTCATATCTGCAGATCATGGTGGTTTTGTTGGATTTCAAACAACTTTACATAGCACAATTAAGCAAACAGATGACGCTTTAATTAGGTCTATATTTACGTCTACGTTAGCTATAAAATGGGTAAATAATGCGCCTGATTTTGATAGTAAGTTTAAATCTCCTGTTAATTTTTTTAGAATATTATTTTCTCATTTAAGTAATGACCATAAGTATTTAGATAATTTAAAAGCCGATAAAAGTTTTATAAAAATAGATCAAGGCGCACCTTTTGGCGTTTATGAATACATCAATGAGAAAGGAGAGGTTGTGTTCGAGAAAAATAAATAGTTTTTACTTTCATTTTTATTCACCATTGCTAATCCTCTTTATTTTAAATATCTAAAGAAGAATATTTGCTATAAAAGTCTTTATTAAATTAACAAATATTGTATTTTGCTAATTGTTAACTTAACTAAAATCAAGACTATTTTCTTAATTAAAAAATATACAGTAAATCAAAAAGCGCTTTGGAATGACTTTATAGTCAAAGCCAAGAATGCGACTTTTTTGTTTAATCGCGACTTTATGGATTACCATAAAGATCGATTTAAAGACCACTCTTTACTAGTTTTTAAAGATGAAAAACTAGTAGCAGTATTACCTGCAAACAAGACAGATAATACGTTACATTCTCATCAAGGTTTGACCTATGGTGGATTGGTGTTTACTGATAAACTTAAGTTTAATACTGTGTTACATGTTTTTAAAGCAGTTTTAAAGCACCTAGATAAGCTTAATATTAAGCGTTTAAATATTAAGTTAATCCCTTCAATTTATACTGCAATACCAAATGACGAGTTAAGTTATTTAATGTATTTAACAAAAGCAGTTTTAACAAGACGTGATGCACTAGCAGTTATAGATAATAAATCAATACCCAAGGTTTCTAAAGATAGAGTAGAGGGTTATAAAAGAGGGTTAAAACAAGGTTTAGTTATTAAAGAAGAGACTAACTTTGATGCGTTTTGGAACACTATTCTAATTCCTAATTTAAAAGCTAAACACAATGCTAATCCTGTACATAGTTTAACCGAAATAACGTCTTTAAAGCAAGAATTTGCTAAGCGAATAAGACAATTTAATGTTTATAAAGACGAGGTGTTAGTTGCAGGTACCACTATTTTTGAAAGTGAACTTGTAGCACATTCTCAATACATTTCTGGTAACAATCAAAAAAACGAGTTAGGTAGTTTAGACTATTTACATTATTACTTAATTAACAGCGTTTTTAAAGATAAACGCTACTTTGATTTTGGTATTTCTAACGAGAATAATGGAACACAAGTTAATAAAGGTTTACAATACTGGAAAGAGGGCTTTGGAGCCAGAACGATAACACAAGACTTTTATAGTGTGCCAACAAATAGTTATAAAATGCTTGATTCTGTGATGATATGATACAATTTTTAGACTTACCTAACATAAATGCGCGTTTTGAAAATGAATTTAAAGCAGACTTTAATGCGTTTTTAAAATCGGGTTGGTACATTTTAGGAGATGCAGTTAAAAGCTTTGAAAATAATTATGCTAGCTTTTGTGGTACTAAATATTGTGTAGGTGTAAGTAATGGTTTTGATGCTTTAGTGTTGATTTTTAAAGGTTATATAGAACTAGGAAAATTAAAAAAAGGAGATGAGGTTATAGTGCCAGCAAACACCTATATAGCAACTATTTTAGCAGTTATTGAAGCAGGTTTAACCCCCGTTTTTGTTGAGCCAAATCCAGACACTTTTAATATTGAAGCACCAGAAATTGAAAGTCATATTTCTAGCAAAACCAAAGCTATTTTAGTTGTGCATTTATATGGACAATTAACCAAAATGAAAGTTATTACAACTTTAGCAAGACAGCATAATTTATTAGTTATTGAAGATGCAGCACAAGCACATGGTGCAAAAGACGAGTCCTCTAATTTAAAAGCAGGTAACTTATCTGATGCTGCAGGTTTTAGTTTTTATCCAAGTAAAAATTTAGGAGCTTTGGGTGACGCTGGAGCAATTACTACAAATGATAAAGCATTAGTTGATGTAATTAAAAAAATACGTAATTACGGGACATCAAGTAAATACGTAAATGATTTACTTGGCACTAATAATAGGTTAGATGAATTGCAAGCAGTATTTTTAAACATAAAGTTAAAGCAATTAGATGCAGATAACGAAGTACGAAGAAGTATTGCAAAACACTATTTAGAAAAAATTAAGAATAGTAAAATTAAGCTTCCTTTTTATGATAATTCTCAAAACCACATCTTTCATTTATTTGTTGTTTTAGTTGAAGACAGAGACGCTTTTATTCAATATTTAAGTGCAAATGGAGTTCAGGCAAGTATTCATTATCCTGTTGCTCCTCATAGACAAAAGGCGCTTCATCGATTTAATCATCTTAAATTTCCTATAACAGAAATAATTCACGAAACTTGTGTTAGTATACCTATGAGTCCGATTTTAAGGGCTTTAGAAGTAAAAAAAGTAATTAAAACGCTTAATGATTACTAATTGAAAAAAGTCTTAAATTATATCAATAATAATGTCTTAATTAAAGTTGCGTCACTTAATTCTGTGTCTGTAATTGTTAAGATTATTGCTGGTTTTTTAACTTCAAAATTTATTGCACTTTTTGTTGGTGCAGAAGGAATGGCTTTGGTTGGTAATCTTCGTAATTTTGTAGGATCTGTTCAATCGTTTTCTATTTTAGGTTTATATAAAGGTGTTGTTAAGTACATTGCAGAGTTTAAAAATAATGTAAAAGAACTTACTAAAATCTTATCTACTGTTTTTTACTTAGGCTTTATAGCTACTATGTTTGTTAGTATAGTAGTCTATTTTAAAGCAGATTATATAAACAATCTCATTTTTAAAGAGTTTAATAATTACGCCTATGTAATTAGGATATTTGCAATAGCGCTTCCGTTTTATGCGCTAAATATGTTGTCTTTTGCTATTATGAATGGGTTTGCTAAGTATAAATACTTAATTGTATTTAATATTTTTGGTCAGATTTTAAGTACAATAATTACCATTTTATTAATCTGGCAAGAGCAAATAGATGGTGCGCTTATAGCTGTAGTAATTGCAGAGTCACTTATCTTTTTAATCACTATAGTTGGTATTGCTAATCGTAGAAACTTTTTACCGCTTTTAAAAGCGAGTAGTTTTAGTTTTAAGTACGTAAAAAGACTAAGTTCATATTCTGGTATGGCTTTGTTTTCGGCATTTATATTACCTATAATTGCTATTTTAATTAGGACTTATATTATTGATAACGTAGGTCTGAAAGAAGCAGGTTTTTGGGAGGCTATGAACCGTATTTCTAAGTATTATTTACTATTTGTTAGCTCTTTGCTAACCTTATATATTTTACCACGATTTGCAGAAATCGATAGTATCAAAGACTTTAGAAAAGAGGTGTTTGGTTTTTATAAGACAATCATACCTGTTTTTGGATTAGGTCTAGTGGTTATTTATTTTTCAAGACATTTTATAATTAATTTGATTTTTACTGAAGAGTTTCAACCAGTAGAAGAATTGTTTTTTTGGCAATTGTTAGGTGACTTTGTCAAGGTGTTGTCTATTGTAATTGCGTATCAATTTTTAGCTAAGCGTATGTTTTGGCATTATATAATTACGGAAGCTTTTTCTGTTATAACACTTTACTTTACAAGTAAATTTTTAATTGACGAGTTTGGTCTCGTTGGAGCAAATATGGCTCATTTTGTTACTTTTTTTATGTATTATGCTATTATTTTGCTAATATTTTATTCTTCTTTGTTTGGTGTCATACCTGATAAAGATAAAGAAGACTTTATAAGCTAGCTTCCCAAATTTTAAGATATTGTTTTGCTATTAATTTATAGTCATGATGTTGCTTTATAAAAGCAGTTGCATTTTTAGAGATTATTTTAATCTCTTCAGGATTAGTAATTAGCCACTCTAGCTTTTTGACTAAATAAGCAACATCAGGCAAAGCGTTTATTGCTATAGTATCTGCTTCAATATTATAATAGTCTAACCATTCTTGTTCTGCACCAGTAAAGACTACTTTACCCTTGGCCATAGCTTCTAAAGCATTATAACCTTGGTCAAAAGCGTAGACTTGGTCTAGCACAATATGTGCACTGTTGTAAATTTTAATATACGTCTTGTAAGGTAGGTTTTCTGTGGTTTTAATTATGACTTGGTCTGCATATTTACTTTTGATTATTTCTAAAACTTTTTCAAAGTAATTATTCCCTTTTTTAATTTTTGAGAGTTTATTGATACCATGAAAAATCACGATTTTATCTCCAAAATTTAAAGGTACAGGTTTAATTAAATCAATATTTATTGGATTTGCAATCATACCTAAATAGCGTGCTTCATTTTGCATTGGGATATGATAGTCTAAATCTGTAGCAATTACACCATTAATAGTATTAAAAAGAAAATCATGTAATGATTTATAAGGTTTTGTAACGTATTTTAAAGTGTAGTTAAATTTGTTTTTATGAGTATTATCCTTTAAATATGGTGTTAAAATAGAATATCTAGGGTTCTGTTCTAAAAAATATTTTGTGGTCAAATAATCATCTCCACAACATAATAAAAACAGACTTTTGTTTTGTGCTTTTAGTTGCTTTAGAAGTTTGATTTGTTGTTTAGGATAGACATTTAAAGCATCTTCGTTAATAAGTTGTACAATATCAAAATGGTTTAAATCAGGAAGTGCTTTTTTAAATCGAAACGCATATTCAATTTTTATAAAGTCCATCTTAAATATTCTAGCAAATAACTTATTTATAAAACTTAAAAATGGAGAAGCTTTTATTTTTGAAGTAAGACTGATATCTACAGAAAAGTTTTTAAAGCCATCACCAGAAGCTATAATGGTAACTTGGTGACCTGACGCTTCCAATCCTTCTTTTAAAGAATTGTGAAGCCGACTATACTCTCCAACTAGTAATATCTTCATTTATATTTTATACATTTGTTTTCAAATATAATTATTAATGAGTAATGCCAGCAATATTGGTTTAAAATTAGAGATTCTATTATCTACAATGAATAGAACTTCTTTAGATTTTTTGACTCATTTATTTCCAAACTCAAATTTTTTAGACTTCAATATTTTGATAGTCAACCAAACTTCAAAAGACAAGTTTTTAGCATCTGATTATAAAAATATTAGAGTAATTAACACCTTTGAAAAAGGGTTAAGTAAAAGTCGAAACTTAGCCATTAAAAATGCAATTGGTGCTATTTGTTTAATAGCAGATGATGACGTAAAGTATAAAAAAGGATTTGCAGAAATTATAAAAGAAAGTTTTGTTAAAAATGAAACAGCAGCTATTATTACTTTTAAAATGGAAAATTTTGAAGGCAATGATTTTAAACGTTATTCAAATAAAACAGTTCATGACCTAGACACTATAAAAAACGTAAACTCTGTTGTAATTGTATTTAACCAAAAACAAATCACTAAAAACAATTTGTTTTTTGATGAAGCGTTTGGATTAGGGGCTAGTTTTGAAACTGCAGACGAGTATGTTTTTATGCGAGAAGCGTTACAACAAAATCTAACTCTTTTGTTTGAACCAGAAGTAATACTCTCTCATCCTAATTTTAGTTCAGGACAAGACAATGGTAATGATAAATTGATATATGCTAGAGCTGCTTTATATTATAAATATTCTGGGGTATTAGGATATTTAAAATTGTTTAAACACTTATATTTAATAAAAAGAGATGGTTATATTAAAGCAAGCCAATTTGTTGCAAAATTTAAGACTGGCTTAAATGGTATTAACCACTATAAAAAGCTAATAAAAAAGAATGAGCATGACTAATATTGAAGATGTTACGCTAATAGAAATACCTAAAGTAAAGGACAATAGAGGTAATTTAGCTATTGTAGAAAAAGACATATTACCTTACTCCATTAAGCGTGTTTATTATTTGTATGATGTGCCTAGTGATGCTTATAGAGGTGGTCATGCACATAAAGCACTTTATCAGTTTTTAATTCCGTTAAGTGGTAGTTTTGATGTTATCATAGATGATGCTACTAACAAAAAAATAGTAACACTAAATAAACCAGACAAAGGCTTGTTGATTGTGCCAGGAATTTGGCGAGAATTAGAAAATTTTTCTTCAGGTGCTGTCTGTTTAGTCTTAGCTTCAGAAGTTTATTTAGAGGAGGATTATATCAGAGATTATAAAGATTTTATATTATCTAAAAGCAGATAAATAAATCTTATTATTTATCAAGTATTGTTGAAAATCTTTCATCATTACAAGTATAAACTTAGGGGTTTTTAAAAGTATTTGTTGTTTTTTATTTAAATGATTTGGCTTAATTTGTTTTATTAATTGTTTGGCTTTTTCTTCTTCATTTAAAAACCTAAACCTGATAGCTAAGGCATACCGTTTAATATCTAAATAACGTTTTAAAGATGGATTAGTTTTTTCTTCATTTTTAAAACTATTTATTAATAATAATCGGTCATTATTTAAGTTACTATTAGAAAGACTATCTACATCATAAAAATTATAAAGCATAGTGATTTTTGGATTAAAAGCAATTTTTCCTAAAAGCGCAAATCTTATCCAAAGATCAATATCTTGTCCAGTCCTGTATTTAGGATTATAGCTTCCTGCTTTTAGAAAATCTTCTTTTTTAAAAGCAACAGATGATGAGTGTGGAATATAATTTATAATATTTGCATCAAAAAAATCTTCAACTATTAAACAGTCAGCATTATATTGAAAATTAAATTCAGCTTTTGTTATAAAATGAGTGTTTCGTTTAATCTCATAATTTGTACAATATAAAACTGCATTTTTGAAACTTTTAATACAATCTTTAAGGGATTCAAGGTGGTTTTTTTTCCAAAAATCATCAGCATCTAAAGTTGCAATATAATTACCATTAGCGGCATTTATAGCGTTGTTTCTAGCAATAGAAGCGCCTTGATTGTTTTGTTTTATAAGCTTAATTCTGTTATCATCTAAAGAAGACACTAAATCAACACTTTGGTCTGTGGAGCCATCATCAACAATAATAATTTCAAAATCTTGAAAAGACTGTTTTAAAACAGATTTTAAAGTATTTAAAATATATTTTTCCTTGTTGTAAAGCGGAATAACTACAGAGAAGAAATAGCTCATTTTTTTAAGTTGATATGACAAAAATAGCTAATTCTAAACAAATCGAATAAGAATAAAGAAGGACGTTTTGATGTTGAAACGTATTTTGAGATAGGTTGAATGATAGGATGTGCTAGTGCTAGTAGGTAATGTAATTTTAGTTTTTTTAGCTTTAAAAAATACATTAAAAACGGAATAAATTTAGAATCTATAAGTCCTGATTTGTAGATGTAATTTAAGTTTTGTAAGCCTTTTTTTGTCTTGTCTATAAACACATCACTAAAATCTACATCTCCATGTAAGATAGGGTTGTCTATATGTAAAACAGAAGTGTTAAGTAAACTAGCTTTATAAGCAAATAAGGTGTCTTCATGACCATATTGGTTTAGCGTTTTTTCAAAACCAATGGTATTAAAAATAGTTTTTGTCATTAACGTATTGTTGCAAAACATACGTTTAAAGGTGTTTTTTTTTCTTTGTTTTGCACTTAAGTCTTCACGTTCTTTACCATATTTCCAACGTAGTTTTCGTCTGTTGGACACGGTATCTGGATGTATGCGTCCACCATAAATAATAGAAGATCCAGAGTCTATATGTTGTAGATAATTATTAATAAAATCTTTAGATATCACTAAAGAATCTCCATCAATAAACATAATGTAATTGTATTGTGCTGCTTCAGCCAATAAATTACGACTATTACTTAATCCAACATTTTTTGTATTGGCTTTAAACGTTACAAATTTTAAAGTGTTTAAAGTGTTGTTTTTAATGTTTGTTTCTGCGTTAGATCCATCATCAAAGACGATGATTTCAAAAGTAATTTTAGAAATAACAAGTTGTTTGTGTAAACTGTTTACCAACTTGGTCACGTTGTAATTATAAGTTGGTATTAGTATAGAAAGCATCTTATGTAAATTAGTTAACTTTACGTTGCACAACCTCAAACACTTTGTTTTCGTCGCATTTTAAAGTTTTACTTGGGTATTTTAAAAGTAAAGCATAATCATGTGTAGCCATTAAAATAGTGTTTCCATTTTTATTAATGTCTTGTAATACTTCCATGACTTCAATACTAGTTTGTGGATCTAAATTTCCTGTTGGCTCATCTGCTAATATAAGTTCTGGGTCATTTAATAAAGCACGTGCAATAGCAATACGCTGTTGCTCGCCTCCAGATAATTCGTGCGGAAATTTATAACTCATTTTTTGCATGTCAACTTTAGTTAAAACAGCTTCAACACGACTATGCATTGCAGCTTTGTCTTTCCAGCCAGTTGCTTGTAATACAAATAGTAAATTGTTTACTACAGTTCTATCAGTTAATAGTTTAAAGTCTTGAAAAACAACACCTAATTTTCTGCGTAAAAACGGAATCTCTTTTTCCTTTAAGGTTGGTAAATCAAAATCAACAATATGTCCTTCGCCTTCTGTAAGCCTTAAATCACCATAAAGGGTTTTCATAAAACTACTTTTACCAGAACCTGTTTTTCCTATTAAATAAACAAAATCACCTTTTTTAATTTCCACATTTACTTTTGAAAGCACTAAATTTTCACCTTGAAATATAGAGGCGTTTTTTAATTCTAAAACTATATCTGACATAAAAGCGTTTTAATTTTTAGATAAAATAACGTGTTTGTATTTAATTAAATTGTGCACGACAAAGTAAACAATTAATGGGAAAAACGGAAAGCAAAATCTGCTATTTGAACCAAAAGCAACTAAAGCTTGAGCTAATGATCCCGAAAGTACAATGCAAACTATAAATAAGTTGGTGTCAAAATATTCTTTTGGTGTTTTAAAAAACCTGTAAAGAGTAATTACAGAAAACAATAAAAACAAAATATTAAATCCAACTATTAGATAACGCTGAAAGTATAAATAAAACGTTGTGGCTAAGTAACTAAAATACCTGTTTGATATTTTTTTGTGTTCCCACTTTAGGCTGTCTTGGCTTCCCCAAAATAAGTACCAAGAGTAGGATACTTGTTTTAAATATAAATCGGGATGTGTTTTAAATAAGTCTTTAGAAATAGCACCTAATTTGTAAGAGAGTTCTATCTCAGTTAATCCTGTTTTTTTAAGTAATTCTTTGTGCGCAAACCAAACACTCATCGGAAACCTTATAGGGTTGTGCTGTAAAATAGAGTCACGATGTTTAACTATAATGTCTCTAATCAGCGCATTATTGTCTGGTACTTTTTCAAAAAAAGGCGTAGCGGTTTGCGCTAGATTAATACCAAAATACTGGGTGTTTGTAAAATGTCCAATTGTGTTTTTGTTGTGAGAATTCCAAATAAAATAACTTAACATTGGAAAGCATAAAACTATTACGCTTCTAGTAATTACACGCTTAAAATCTGTTTTAAAAGATTTAACAACATTAAAAAGAGCAAAACCTAACGGAATGTATATAAACAATGGTCGTGTTAGATACAGCCAAGCTAAAATTAAGGATAAGATAAAGTAAAGTTTAATAGGTTTTTTAGCATCAAATAGTTGGTGTTTTACAAGTAACCACATACTAAGTAATACCAAAAATACTGTAAATGCTTCTGTTAATATAGCAAAATCATAAAAGACAACATGCATAAATGAGGTGTAGAGTATGGCTGTCCAAAAGCCAATTATTCTATTTTTATTTAACCGTTTTGAAAGATCAAAAACTAATAATGTACTTAAAACACCTAGTGTTACTTGTAAAAAAATTAAAGCAATTTTATTGTTTTGTAATAGGGTTAAAAGTACTGGGTAACCTGGTGTTCGTTTTCCAGAATAGTTGCTTAAGTCAAAATTTGATAATTCTTGAGCTAAAAAAATATAGTCTTCAGAATCTGGAAATATAGTAATTGCGTAATAGTTAAAAAACACAATTACTCTAACTAAAACAGCATAAATAACTAAGGCTAAAACTGTTTTAGTATTTATAAAATTCAGTATTTTTTTAATTACACTCATTTGTATTGCCAATAGATTTTAAGTAAGTCAAAAGGTGTTTTTAAAAACTCGAAAAATGTAATTCTTGTATCACCATCGTCATGCCATTCTAATAACGGAATTTCTTTTACTTGTGTTTTACAAAATCTAAAATCCTTTTCTTTTTTTAGTCTTGCTAACAACTCTACATCAAACAACCATTTTGTTTTAAAAGGTTGTTTAAATAATAGTTGTGCTAAATCATTTTTAATGATTTTTGCACCACATTGCGTGTCGTAAATATCTAGTTTTAAGATTCCAGAATCGATGCAAGTCGCTACAATACGACCAAAAAAATGACGGTATGCTTTTCTTTTTATAGAACTGCCCACAATTTTAATTCTAGAACCCAATACAAAATCTAAGTGTTTTGCTTTTGTAATAGTTAATAGCCTTGAAATTTCAGATAATGAAGTAGATAAATCGGCATCTAAATAACCAATGTAGTCGTATGCTTTAAGTTTTAAAACAGCTTGTCTAATAGCGTCTGCTTTTCCAACATTTTTTTCTAAATTAATGGTATTTATATTGGCGTTGTTTAAAGCTAATTTATTTAAAATAGAGCCAGTAGCATCTGTACTTCCATCATTGATAAAGCACAGATCAAAAGCTGTGTTGTTATTTTGAAATGTTTTAAAGGTATCAATATCAAGCCTTTTGGCTTCATTGTAACAAGGTATAATGATACAGCTAGATGACATTTAAAGGTGATTTTTTTTAATGTGTTTTGTAAATGTATTGTTTAAATAGCAATACTCAAAATAGGTGGCAATTTTTCATTTTTAATAAGTCGGTTCATAATTATTAGAGTATTCTAACGTTAGACATATAGATTAATTTATCTTTGATTTTCAATTTAAAAATAGTGTCAATGTTAGTAAAAAAACAACTTACATTTTTTATAATTTTAGTCTTTTGTTTTCAAGTATTTGCACAGAAATCTGCAGTATATACTAGTGATTTAGGCAATTACCAAAAAGCACTTCAACTCTATAATAACCAACAATATTTAGCGTCTCAAGCGTTATTTAGTCAAATAAAAAAAACAACTCAAGATCAAAGAATAGAAAGTGATTGCGCGTTTTACATCGCAACTGCTGCTATTAGATTAAACCAACAAAGTGCAGATGTACTGATGGAGAGTTTTGTTGAAGATTATCCAACAACTACAAAAAAGAATACTGCTTTTTTAGACGTAGCAGATTACTATTTCATTAACGGTAAATACGCTTATGCGCAAAAATGGTATAAAAAAGTGGACGAAACCGCTATTTCTAAAACAGATAAAGAAAAGTATAATTTTAATAATGGGTATGCCTCTTTTACTACCAAAAATTATAAGGATGCCAAAAAGTATTTAACACGTATAGAAGCCTCTCAGAAATATGGGTCTCAAGCCAAGTATTACTTAGGTTTTATGTCTTATGAAGGTGATGACTATGATAGTGCAAATACTTATTTTGATCAAGTTAGTGAGGAAGAGAAGTATAAAGAAAAACTAAGTTATTATCAAGCAGATTTAAATTTCAAATTAGGAAAATTTGAAAAAGCTATAGAGTTAGCTAAAGAGAAATTACCAACTAGCGACGAAGGAGAAATTTCAGAATTAAACAAAATTATAGGTGAAAGCTACTTTAACCTTGAGAAATATAATGAAGCCATTTCGTATTTAACAGATTATGAAGGTAAAAAAGGAAAATGGAGTAATACAGATTATTACCAATTAGGTTATGCGTATTATAAACAAAAACAATATGATAAAGCCATTTCTGAATTTAATAAAATTTTAGCAGCAGACAATAGTGTTGCACAAAATGCCTATTATCATTTAGGTGAAAGCTATGTAAATGTAGGTAAAAAACAGGAAGCTTTAAATGCATTTAGAACTGCATCTCAAATGGATTATGATTTAAAAATCCAAGAAGATTCATGGTTAAATTATGCTAAAATTAGTTACCAAATTGGTAATGCTTACCAATCTGTACCGCAAGTGTTGAATGGTTATTTAGAAAAATATCCAAACACACAATACAAAGAGGAAGTAGAGACCTTGTTAATTGACTCTTACATCACGTCAAAGAATTATAAAGAAGCATTGGTTTTGTTAAAAAACAAGAATAGTTTTGAAAACAAAGTAGCTTATCAAAAAGTTGCCTTTTACAGAGCTTTAGAATTGTACAATGAAAGTAGATACCAAGATGCAGAAGCCCTTTTGGATAAGTCGTTAAAAGCACAACAAGATCAAAAATATACAGCAAGAGCTACTTTTTGGAAAGCCGAAACAGATTATAATCTAACCAATTATGACGATGCTTTAGTCGGTTTTAAGCAGTTTGCACAACAAAGTGAAGCGTCTACTACAAAAGAATATGAGAATATTGATTACAATATTGCTTACACGTATTTTAAACTAAAAAACCACAATCAAGCAACGCAATATTTTAACACCTTTGTTTCAAAAAACCAAACAGATAAAGTTAGGTTAAATGATGCATACTTACGTTTAGCAGATGGTTATTTTGTATCTAGTCGTTATAATGAAGCTATTTCAGCTTATGAAAAAGCAATCCAAGTTGGTAAGATAGAAAACGACTATGCGTTTTTCCAAAAAGCGATGAGTGTTGGTTATTTAGGTAATGAAATCAGTAAAACAACACAGCTTCAACAATTTATCTCTCAACATCCAAAATCTAAGTTGCGTGATGATGCGATATATGCATTAGGTAATAGCTATGTAAAAGCAGGACAAAGCGATAAAGCAATTGCAATTTACAAACAACTAAAACAAGAATACCCTAACGGACCATTTACAAGTAAAGCCCAATTAAGACAAGGCTTAGTGTTTTATAACGCAAGTCAAAATCAAGAGGCTTTAAGTACTTTTAAGTCGGTTGCTAAAGACTATCCAGGAACACCAGAAGCTAATCAAGCAGTTGCAACAGCACGTTTAATTTATATAGATTTAGGTCAAGTAGATCAATATGCAGCTTGGGTAAAAACTTTAGATTTTGTTGAAGTTACAGATGCAGATTTAGATAATGCAACTTATGAAGCAGGAGAAAAGCAATATTTAGATAATAATGTTAACGAATCGATTAAGCAATTTAATGGCTATTTAAATCAGTTTCCAAATGGGTTACATGCTACGCAAGCGCATTTTTATTTAGCGCAATTGTACTTTAAAAAAGACCTAAAAGAAAATGCAGAACCACATTATGTATTTGTGGTTAACACATCGCAAAGCGAATTTACAGAGGAAGCCTTATTGCGTCTGTCACAAATTCAATTAGATAAAAAAGATTGGAATGCAGCAATCCCAACTTTAGAACGCCTAGAGACTGAGGCTAACTTTCCGCAAAACAGTTTGTTCGCACAATCTAATTTAATGCAAGCTAATTACCAATTAAATATTTATAATCAAGCTGTCGCTTACGCGGAAAAAGTGCTGACTAGTTCTAATTTAGATAATAAAATTAGAAGTGATGCTTACGTTATTATTGCACGTTCTGCAATTAAAACAAACGACGAAGCTAAAGCTAGAACAGCTTACCAACAAGTTGAAACAACAGCAACAGGCGAGACTGCAGCAGAAGCCTTATACTATAACGTGTACTTTAAAAATAAAGACCAAAATTATACCGCATCTAATATTGCTGCACAACGCTTGGCTAAAGACTACTCTGGTTACAAGTATTATGGAGCAAAAGGTTTGGTTGTTATGGCAAAGAATTATTATGCTTTAGGTGATGCGTTTCAAGCGACTTACATTTTAGAAAGTGTTATTAAAAACTTTAGTGCTTTTGAAGATGTAGTGGAAGAGGCTCAAACCGAATTAAATAAAATAAAATCAGAGGAAGCTAAGACCAATTCTTCTGTAATACCCGAAGACTAAAAAGTATGTAGTCCCTAGTATCTTGCAAGGTTTTAAAACCTTGTAGGTATTAGTAATAAATAAAAAAAGAGAAACATAGGCTAATTGTCCGTTTTAGTGACTTTAGAAGTGTTTTAAAAATATAACAATAAGCTTTGCGCCTTTGCGAGAGAAATAATAAAGAATTATGTTTAATAATAAAAAGCAAACCCTATTACTAATTATATCGTTTTTAACGACTGTTATCCTGTGTGCTCAAGACAGAGAAAGTGACACCATTCAAACAGATGTAATAGATGTAATAAAACCATATACACCAACAATTTCTGATGCTTTTAAAGTAAAAGAAGTACCAAGTCTAAATGACGCAGAAACGGTTACAAAAAAAGATGTAAAGTATAATATCTTTTCGTTTCCTGTAGCTTCGACTTTTACACCAGCAAAAGGAAAAGCAGCAGTCGTAGATAAAGCAAAAGACATAAAATTATTTGACAATTATGCAACTCTAGGTGTTGGTACTTATACTACTGTTATAGGTGAAGTATACTTAAATCATGCAATTGGTAGGGACAAAACTATTAACGCTTACATTGGACACCATTCTTCTCAAGACGGTATAGAAGACGTGTTGACAGATAATGGGTTTTCAGATTCTAAATTAAATTTAAACTACACAAAACGTAATAGAGATTATACGTGGACAGCCTTAGGAGGTTTTCAGCATCAAAGCTATAATTGGTATGGTTTACAACAACCGTTAATAACACAATCTATTGCAGATGGTTTAGATGTTGGTCATAATTTTATTAACGCTCATGTTGGAGGAGATATTAGTTTTGAAGATGGGGTTTTTAATTCAGGAAGTGTTTTATTTAGACGATTTGAAGATAACTATGGGTCTGGAGAAAATAGATTTAAAGCTAGTGGAATAGGCACAATTTCTATTCAAGATAATGAAGTTGAAACAGAAGTCTTTTTTGATTATTTAGGAGGTAGTTTTGATCAAGCTTTCGATGGTACACCTAATTTAAATTACGGAAATTTTCAAGTTGGTGTTGCGCCTACATTTCAATTAAAACAGGATGATTTAACTGTGGATCTAGGTATTAAAGCAGTCTACTTAAATGATACCGAAGCTGGTAAAAGCAAGTTTTTTATCTACCCAAACATTTCGGCTAGTTATAGAGTCGTAGACGAAATTTTAATTGCATTTGGAGGTGTAAAAGGAGGATTGATTCAAAATTCTTATTACGGTTTTGCACAAGAAAATCCATTTGTTTCACCAAATCAATTTATTACACCAACAGATCAACAATATAATGCATCACTTGGTTTAAAAGGAAAGTTGTCTAATACAATGAGTTATTCGGTAAGTGGACATTATCAAGCAGAAAAAAATAAAGCGTTATTCACTAATAACGATGTGACGCAAACTACAGCATCTTATACCTACGGAAACTCTTTTGGAGTACTTTATGATGATGTTAATACGTTTAGCATAACTGGAGAAATAAATGTAGATATAAATAGAAATTTTACTTTAGGTCTTAAAGGTGAATTTTTTACTTACGATGTTAAAAATGAAGCAGAAGCTTGGAACTTACCAGACGTAAAAGGGTCTTTATTTCTAGATTATCAAATTAACCAACATTGGTTTACTGGAGCAAATCTGTTTTATATAGGCAAAAGAAAAGATGTGTTTAACGTACCAAGTCTAATCTCACCAATTTTTGGAGTTGTGACCTTAGACAGTTACTTTGATGCTAATGCACATGTAGGCTATCATATAAACGACCGTTTTTCGGTATTTGCAAAAGCTAATAATATAGTAGGTGAAGAATACGACAAATGGCAAAATACACCAGTACAAGGTATTCAGTTTTTAGCAGGAGCAACCTATAAGTTTGATTTCTAGTTGTCACGAAGGTGCGAATCGTATCAAATAATAAAAAAAAGCCTCAATTTGAGGCTTTTTTTATTCTTATATTTACCCTAAAATTTTAAACCATGAAAATAAACCAACTTTTAGTTTTATTTTTAATACTATCATCTTGTACTTC
>JALZUT010000235.1 GCA_023300575.1 Olleya sp. | reverse complement strand
TTATCTAAAGACACTAAAAGGTTGTGGATGTTTTCAACTTCACCTTGTTTTAAAAAGTGGTTGTGTGGATTGTTACCTCTGGCTTCTACTATTTTAAGGTAGTTTTGTCCGTTTTCATCAGGTACAATATCCATCTCTGCACCTTCAATAAAATCAGTCATTTCAAAACTAACAAGTGTTTTATTGTAGTTTACATTTAAGTCAAAACTGTTGTTCATTCTTGGTGAAAAATCAACCTCAGATTCAACTGGTAAGCGCTGTGGTACACCATCTATTTTATAATTGCCATCTATATAGGCTTTTATGTATGTTTTTTGAGTTAAAAACGTGTTTTCGGTTTCGCCTTCTCTAATTGCGATCATCCCTTCAAAACCAAAATAACGTGTAATTCCAGCGCCTAAAAGAATTAATATAAAAGCTAAATGCAGTGTTAAGGTTGCCCACTTTTCTTTTTTAAACAATCTAAATCTAAAAATATTTCCAACAAAATTAATAACAAAAAACACCATGATTGCTTCAAACCACCAGGCATTATATATCATGTTTCTGGTGTATGGTGTTGGAGAGGTATCCATGTTTCTGTCTAAAATTGTACCTGTAGCCATAGCAATAGCAAATACAATAAATAATACAGAAGTTAATCGTGTAGAAAATAAGATTTTGGCGATTTTATTTTGCATAATAATAGGCCTTTTTTAGCTCGTGCAAAGATAATTGTTTTGTTGGTTTTAATTCCACTAAAACACCCAAATCTTGTGTTAAATTTATTTGTTTTTGTTCTGCCTAGCTTCAAAAATCTTTAAGAACATAAATGTGCCCATTTTTCTTGCACGTCGCTTGGCTTTATCGGCAATTTCGCCTTCAAAATGCAAGTCAATTGTAGCATACCACAAGTTAAGCCAAACACCAAAATGAAGCTCAGAAATACTATTCCCTAAGGCTTCATCAGTTTTTACATGTGCTTCTAAAGGGTTTCCAGTGTATTTATGATCTAATTTTCTACCAATAAACAAACTGGTCTCCCAAAACGTGGTTAGATGGTCTAGATGCGTATCCCAATCTGTAATAACAGAATTAAAAATAGGTTCCAACAGTTTGTCTACTCTTACTTTTTTGTAAAATTCTTGGACTAAAAACTTAACGTCTTCTCGATTATTAATGGTACTTCTATTCATCTTAAACAAAGATAAAATTTTGTGCTTCAAATTCTCTATTTTCTTAGTATTTTAGCACTATGATTAAAATTGTTTTGCTTGGTGCAGGAAATGTTGCCACTCATTTATATAAAGCGTTTAAAACTACTGGTAACATTAAAGTTGTGCAGTGGTACAATCGTAATTTAAAAGCAATAGAGTCTTTTAAAAATGAAGTAAATATTACAGATTCTGTAAATAACTTAACTGAAGCTGACCTTTATCTAATAGCTATTAATGATGATGCAATAGAAAATCTTAGCACTTCGCTACCTTTTAAAAACAGATTGGTAGCACATACTTCTGGTAGTGCAAGTTTGTATGATATTGATAAAAAGCATAAAAGAGCTGTTTTTTATCCCTTACAAACATTTAGTAAAGATGTAGAGTTAGATATTACAACTGTACCAATTTGTATTGAGTCATTGCGAAAACAAGATTATACTTTGCTTAAAAATTTAGGCGAAAACCTGGGCTGTAAAGTCTATAAGGTTAATCCAAAACAAAGACCTGCTTTGCATTTGGCTGCTGTATTTGTTAATAATTTTACCAATCAGATTTACAGAATTGGGCACGAAATTGCAGAAAGTCAAGGTGCCGAATTTGATATTTTAAAACCCTTAATTACCGAAACTGCTAGAAAAATTCAAGACGTTTCTCCATACATGGCACAAACTGGACCTGCAAAACGTAACGACAAAAAAACAATTAAACGTCATTTAAGACTGTTAGATGACCAAGATCATAAAGACATTTACAACTTACTAACAAACGCTATTAAAAAGACACATGGTGCTTAGACAGACTCAGCATCCAGTAATAAAATCTCAAATCCTAATAAATAATAAAATAAATGAACACTAAAAGCTATAAAGAATATTTACATCAAATCACTACTTTTATTTTTGATGTAGATGGTGTCTTAACTAACGGAATGCTAACTATTACCACAGATGGCGAAATGATTAGACACATGAACGTTAAAGACGGTTATGCGATGAAACAAGCATTAAACCATGGCTTTAATGTTTGTATTATTTCTGGAGGTACTAATGAAGGTGTTAGAAATAGATTAAACGCTTTAGGGATTAAAGAGGTGTATTTAGGCGCACATAAAAAGATTGTGCAGTTTGAAGCATATCTTAATGACAACCAAATAAAAACCGAAAACGTCTTATATATGGGAGACGACATACCTGATGTACCTGTTTTAAAATTGGTTGGCCTGGCTACTTGTCCGCAGGATGCTGTACCAGAAGTCAAAGGTGTGTCTAAATACATTTCGCATAAATTAGGTGGCGAAGGTTGTGTGCGTGATGTTATTGAGCAAGTCATGAAAGTACAAGATAAATGGGATAGCGATTTT
>JALZUT010000234.1 GCA_023300575.1 Olleya sp. | reverse complement strand
AACAGATTCTACAAAAATTAAAGATCCAGTAAAAAATATTTTGGGTAATATTTTTGGAGGCAAGAAAAAAGAATAGAATTAGAAATTAGAAATTAGAAATTAGAAATTAGAAAAAGTAAAAACTAAACGACATCACAATTAAGTACTACTAATAAATTTTCTTAAAATTTTAACAGCATTTAGGCGTTTTTATGCCTTTTTTTAGTCAATCTTATAAGTTTTGACTTAAAAGCAAAAAGAAATTGTTAATAATTTAGGAATTGTCAATTAAAAAGTTACATTGTGGTTTAATATTTAAACAATTAAGACTGAATGAGGCAATTAAAAATCACGAAGCAAGTTACCAATCGCGAATCTAAATCGCTAGACAAATACTTACAAGACATTAGCAAACTTCCAATGGTTACAGCCGAAGAGGAAGTAGAGCTAGCTCAAAAAATTAGAGAAGGCTGTCAAAAGTCATTAGATTTATTGACCACTGCTAACTTAAGGTTTGTTGTTTCTGTTGCAAAACAATATCAAAACCAAGGACTTTCTTTACCAGATTTAATTAATGAAGGTAATGCAGGACTAGTTAAAGCTGCACAACGTTTTGACGAAACTAGAGGTTTCAAATTTATATCTTATGCTGTTTGGTGGATTAGACAAGCTATATTGTCTGCATTAGCAGAACAATCTAGAATAGTGCGTTTACCATTAAATAAGATTGGATCTATTAATAAGATTCGTAAAATCACATCGCACTTAGAACAAGTTAACGAAAGACCTCCTAGTGCAGAAGAAATCGCAAAAGAGCTTGATTTGACAATAAGTGATGTTAAGCAATCAATGAAAATTTCTGGTAGACACGTGTCTATGGATGCGCCATTAAAAGAAGGTGAAGACTATAGTCTTTATGATCTGGTACAATCTAGCGAGTCGCCAAATCCTGATAAAAATCTAATACACGAATCTTTGAATATTGAAATAGAACGTGCTTTAGAGACCTTGACACCAAGAGAAAGTGATGTTATCCGATTAAATTTTGGGTTAAGCAATCAACCTGCAATGACACTTGACGAAATTGGTAGAACCTTTGACTTAACACGCGAGCGTGTTAGACAAATTAGAGAAAAAGGGATTAGACGTTTACGCCAAACTTCTAAAAGTAAAGTACTAAAAACGTATTTAGGATAATTTAAATCCATTTAGAGAAAAAAAGTGCATTATTAATTTGAATTATATTGTAATTTATATGATATTTGCATCCTGAATAAAAAACAAGATATGTTAAGAATAGAAATAAAAGAAGGTGAAAACATAGAACGTGCACTAAAACGTTACAAACGTAAGCACAGAAATGTAAAAGTAATGCAAAACTTAAGAGAGAAGCAATACTTTACTAAGCCATCTGTGAAAAACAGACGTCAAATACAAAAAGCTTCTTATATCCAAGGATTAAGAGACGCAGAAAACATATAAGTTTTCTATTACTATATATAAAAAACCACGCATTTTAGAATGTCGTGGTTTTTTTGTTGGGTATTGTTAAACTTAAAACTCTAAATACTTAACACTAAAATCGCCACCTAAAAGTGTTCTCATTACTTTGGTGTTTGCATTAGAATAAAATTTTAAATCTGATTTTACTTCATTATTATTCAATAGTTGGTTTTGTTCTAAAACTGTTTTTGTTTGTCTTGCAACAGCTTCACCAGAATCAATGATTTTAACATGTTTAGGCAACAATTTCTCTAATTGTGGAATTAGATAAGGGTAATGTGTACAACCCAAAACCAAGTAATCTATATTAGCCTCTATCATCGGTTTTAAATACGTTTGCAGCAATAGTTTCATATGAGTTGATTTGATGTCTCCACCTTCAATTAATTGCACTATTCCTTCACCTTCTTGCTCGATGATTTTTATTCCTTTACTATATAATTGTGAGGTATTAAAAAACAATTCGCTACTTAAAGTGCCTTTTGTAGCTAAAACACCAATTGCTTTTGTTTGTGTTTGTAAAGCAGCAGGTTTTATTGCAGGCTCGATACCAATAAAAGGCACCTTATATTTTTTACGTAAATAAGAGATAGCATTAGTTGTAGCTGTATTACAAGCTACCACAATAAGCTTACAGTTTTGATTAAGTAGATACTCGGTATTTTTTTCTGAAAGCGCTATAATCGCTTCTTTTCCTTTTTGTCCATATGGTCCATTTACACTATCTGCAAGATAGATTGTGTTTTCATTAGGTAATAGCGCATGTATAGTCTTCCAAATGGAAGTACCACCAACACCAGAATCAAAAATGCCTATAGAATGTTTACTCATATAATTAAATAAAAAAAGCTGTCTAAAGTTAGACAGCTTAATTTAAATTTGAAAGGAATTTTGATTAAAATCCTAATTCTCTTTGAACATCTGTAAGTAAGTCTTTACCTTCAGCCATAATTACACCTCCACCTTGAGAAGCATCTAGCACATAGTCAAAACCTTGAGCTTTTGCTACTTTTAAGATTGCAGCCTTAGCTTTATCTGTTATAGGCTTTAATAAATCTAATTCTTTTTGTTGTAATTGCGTTTGCGCATCTGTTTGATACTGACGTATGCTTAATTGCATAGTTTGTAACTCTTCACCACGTTTTTGGTTCTCTTCGTTTGTTTTTGTAGCAGCTTCTGCTTCGTACTGCTTAGCTTTGTCTTGGTATTCTTTTACCATGTCTTGGATTTCTGCCTCATAGGTTTTACCCATATTTTCCATATTAGCTTGAGCAGTCTTCATTTCTGGCATAGACGCAACAAGCTCTGTTGTATTTACGTGTGCAACTTTAGATTGAGCGTTAGTAAAACTTGTAGCTCCAATACATAATGCTGCTGCAAATAAAAGTGTTTTAAATTGTTTCATTTTTAAGATAGTATTTGTGTGTTATAAATTATTAGTAATTGTCTTAGAGTCCTCCGTCTTCTATGCTCTCTTTTTCTTCTTTAGCTTTTTTACGGTCATCTAAGATTTTTTGTTTTTTAGCTTCTAGTTCTTTTTTTCTTACTTCTCTATCTGCTAATTTTTTTAATCGTCTTTCTTCTAAAATTTGTTCTCTAGTCTTTGGTTCGTCTGTTGTTTCATCAGTTTTTACTTCTTTTGAAACAGCTCCATCTTCTTCTTTATCTGTTGTTTTATCACGCTCTTCTAAAGTCTTCTCGTTTGCTTTTTCTCTGTCCTCTAAAGCTTTAGCCCTTTTCTCTTCTTGTTCTTTCTTTTTAGCTTCTCTTGCTTCTAAAATCTCTTTTTTCCTAGCTTCTACAGCTGCAGCACGTTCTGCTTTTTTATCGTCTAATGCTTTTTGTCTTTCGTCTTTTCCTTCATTAATCTCTACTACGACATCTTCATCTTTTGCGGTATTACGTTCTTTTTTATTCTTAGCTTGTGTACGCTTAGATGATCTTGAGATTGCTCTAATTACTTGCTCACTAATATCATAACGATCAACAGAATATAATACCACTAAGTCTTCTGACTTATCAAATACAAGATCATATTTTTGTTTTTTTGCTATATCTTGTACAGATTGAAAAATCTGATCTTGTATAGGTTGAATTAACTGTCTTTTTTGGATCATTAAATCTCCATTAGGACCAAAACGTTTTTGCTGATAATCTAAAACTTCTTTTTCTTCAAATAAAATATCTTCTTCACGCTCTTCAATTAACTCTGTAGTTAGCAATGCTTTCTCATTGTTAAGCGTTTCACGCTTTTGTTTAATATCGTTAAGCCTTTTCTCTATTTCTGTTTTCCATTTCTGTACTTTAGTTTCTAACTGGCTAGTCGCATCTTTATATTCTGGTATGTTTTCTAAAATATATTCTGTGTCTATATAACCAATTCTAGTACCACGTTGTGCATTAGTGGTAAAACTTACACCCAATATCATAAATACAATAAGAACTTTTAATTTCATCTGGATTTGTTTTTATTATTTCTTGATTATAAACTCTAAAAATTAGTTTTCATTGCTTAATAACAGTTATATTTTTGAGTTTATATTTTCAAAATAACGCATTTTAATTTTAAAAATTTTAATTCTTCAATCAAATCCTCAAGTTGTTATTAGAAAATATCGTGCCAAAAATAAAAAATTACAGCAATTTACAACGTTATTTATTGAATTTATTGGGCTTAGGTAAGATATTTTTAGAATTGTTGACCTATTATAAAGTGAGTTTCCCAACCATTTTTAATAGTACTTCCTGGTAATGGATCAAACCCATGACCAAAGTCAATCCCTAATAAACCAAATGCTGGCATAAAGATTCTAATTCCTAATCCTGCAGAACGTTTAAGTTCAAAAGGGTTATAATCTCTAAAATCGTCATAAGATGCTCCTGCTTCCAAGAATCCTAAAGCGTAAATCTTAGCTGATTGAGCTAATGTTATTGGGTATCGAAGCTCTAAAGAAAACTTATTAAATAAAGTCCCACCATCTTGAGATGATAAAGCTTGATTAGGGTACCCTCTTAATGCTACTGCTTCTCTACCATCTAAATTTGCAGATCCTAATCCATCACCTCCTACAAAGAAACGCTCAAAAGGAATTATACCTCTATTATTATTATATGCACCTAAAAATCCGAAATCAACACTTG
>JALZUT010000233.1 GCA_023300575.1 Olleya sp. | reverse complement strand
TTTTATTTGTTGCCTATATTGTATTAGCTTTTTTAATAAAACCTGAGCGAAAATGGACTATCAAAACATTTGGAATCGTTTTATTAGCGTCTATTATACCTTTTGGCACTTTCTATGTTGATAAAAAATATTTGAAGTCTTAATTTGCACCATAAAAAAGAGTAATATTGAGCTGATAATTAATAAAACATGACTATTTACCCTCGACTATCACTACTTTTTATATGTATTATTATGTTTAGCTGTGATCAGTTTAACTCTACTAAAAATAACACTTCTAACACCAAAGTTATTGACAACCCGAATAAACAAATAGCTTTACTTGATAACCAATTTTTAATAAAAGGTTCTAGTTTTAGTGATGCGCTAACCACTGTTTATTTACATCAATATGAAAACAAGATTCATAAAATTATTGATTCGGTTGCTATTACGGATAAAACGTTCAGTTTTAAAGGCGTAATTACAACACCAAAAGAGTACTTTTTGTCTAGTAATTTAAGTAATAAACGTTTTAAATTATTAATTGACTCTTCAACTATAAATGTGTTTTTAGCCGAAAATATAGAAAACTCTTCTACCTTCTCTTCTACTAAAATTCAAAAAGAATATAAAGCTTACAACCAAAAAATGCTTGAATTTAGAACTAAAGGTGTTGCCTTGTATTATAATTTAAAAGGTAATTTTTCTTCTAAAAACATAGAAAAACTAAAAAAAGACCGTTCTAAATTGTTTAGCGATCAAGGCTCTTACACATTTGATTTTATTAAAACCCATCCAAATTCATATTACGCAGCAATGTTAATTGATCAAAATTTAGACCTCTATCCTAATACTAAATTAAGAACATTATTTAATGGTTTAACAGACAATTTAAAAAGTTTAACTGAAGTAAAATTAGTCGATTCGGCAATTAGTGCTAAAGAAGCGTTTGTGGACACTAAATTACCAGTAGTAGTAGTTGTAAAACCTACTGAAACTAAATCTTACGAAGAGTACAGACCAAAAGCCTATAGTTTAAGTGGCAAGAACCCTTATGGAGAAACGATGTCTTTAAATTCTATTCCTAGAGGAAAAGTTGTTTTATTAGACTTTTGGGCTAGTTGGTGTGGACCATGTCGTGCGTCAAACCCAAACTTAGTTGCGCTTTATAATAAATACAATGCAGACGGTTTTGAAATAATGAGTGTTAGTGAAGATAAAGGAGAAGCAGAATGGATGACTGCAATTAATGTTGATAATCTAAATTGGAATTACCATGTTTTAGACAAAAATAAGTCCATTGCATTTAGATATGGAGTAGAAAGTATCCCATTTAAGCTTCTAATTGATAAAAAAGGGCGCATTGCTAGTGAGAAAATTTCGGGTCGTAAACTAGAACAACGTATTAAAGAGTTATTAGAAGAATAATTAAGTATTCAATCTATCTTTTACAAACTCGATCTTAGTTTTACCATGCGGACTTGGCTTACCAGTTTCGCCTAAATTTACCATAATAATCTTATCTACAGTCAGTATCGTTTCGCGTGTCATTTTATTTCTTACCTCACAAGCTAGTGTTAATGAAGTCACACCAAACTTTATAACTTCTATACCAATCTCTATAATATCACCTTGTACAGCTTTGCTCATAAAGTTGATTTCTGTCATATATTTTGTAACTATACGCTTGTTTTCTAGTTGAATTATTGTGTATAAAGCACACTCTTCATCAATCCAAGCTAATAATTGACCTCCAAATAGGGTTTCGTTAGGATTTAAATCTTCAGGTTTTACCCATTTACGTGTATGAAATCTCATAAAACATCTTTAATTCAAAGATAGCTAATCTTAATTGTTAACAAAGCGGTTAAAAAGTAATTTTGCCTATATCGTTTTTAGGCTTTTTTATAGGTATTTTTATATAAAGACTACCTTTTATGACAGCTAGAGACCAACAATTACTAGATATTAGGCCTACAATTACAAGTATTATAATTACTAAAAACATGAGTAATGACGAACGTTTTCAAAACATTACTTTGCGTCCAATATTAAAACTTCAAAATGATTTATTTGTTGAAGTCTTTAGAAATTACATAGCTAAGCATAAAAATGTATTTTATGAGTTAACGCTTGACCGTCGTTTGCATTATATAGATAATGCGATACATAAAGATATTAAATTTAGAAATGCACTAAAAGGTATGATAATTGGCCAATTTACTACTGACGAATATGGTCTTTATATTCAAAATTCTTCTGCATTGAATAAACGCATGATGAATATTGTTATACAGCGTTTACAAAGTAATATCCAGTTATTTGAAAATCCAAAAACACATAAAACGGTTTAGATTTAGACTATTTCAACCCTAACATTGATTATAGAAAATCTTACTCTATTAGCAATGATACACCATTTAAATCCGTAGTTAACACATCACTCATATAATCATAAAATGGTCTCATGACTTTAAAATTGTCACTCACCGTTTTAGGAAAGTCTTTAGATAACACTTCGTTATCTGTAAATTTATGAGAGAAAATATATTGCTTTTTACGAAGTAAATCTATTGCTGGGTGTTCTTTATCAAAACCTTTTGGAGACGTTTTTAGCTCCTCACCTTCTAATACTCCCCAAACAGATTTAAATTTTTTATTACTAATAATGGCTCTAATTTCAGTATCGTCCATTTCAAATTCTTTTCTAATTCTTAGTAAATCTTCTTTTTCTGGATTCCAAAAACCAGCTGCCATAAAGTTATTTCCTGGTTGAATTTGCAAATAACAACCACCTCGTAATTGTGGTTTTACACGATGAAAACCACCTCCAAAATTATTTTTATAAGGCAGTTTGTTTTTAGAAAAACGTACATCTCTATAGATTCTAAAGATTTTCATTTTATCAAACTGATCGTGTGTTTGCATTTGTAAATAAACATCGTTAAAAAGCGTTTTAATTTCTGCTAGCGCTTTTTCGTATTCACTTTTATTATCAGCAAACCATTCTCGGTTATTATTTTTTTCTAATTTCTTTAAAAAATCTAGTGTAATTTTTGAAGCCATAATTTATTTTGAAAATTAAAAATACAAAAAAAGTCGTATTAGATTTAGCAGTAACGTCTGTTATTAACCTAAATTATTCAAACTCAATATTTTTAAGTATCAATCCAGAAGCTGGAGCAATGTATTGCATGTTGTACTTATAATCCGGTTGTAAACTGGCTTTAATCTCTTCAAGTGTGCGTTTACCTTGACCTAACTCTATCAATGTTCCCATCATCAATCTAATTTGATTACGCATAAACCCTTTGCCCTTAACACGAAGTATGTAGCTTTTTTCAGGAAAGAAATTAGCAGTATAAATGGTGTTTTCAACTAATTCGCATTGTAAAATTTCTCTATTATAAACACCATTACCTGTAGGTTTATAGCAATATGCTCTTAAGTAATGCTCACCTTCAAACAGCTTAGCACCTTGCTTCATCAAGTCTAAATCTAAATCGTCTAAAATAGTAGTTAAAATTGGTGCGCAAAACGGATGAAACTTATCACCAAAAGCAAACAAATACAAGTATTCTTTAATTTTAGAATGCTGAATAATGTTAAACTTTTCATCAACTTCAGTAATAGTTAATGCTCTAATATCTTGAGGTAAATTAGTGTTGAATAGCTTTAAAAAAGCATCAAGATCTTCAATAGGCTCTTTTAAAAATAATTCGAAAGCAGCATTTTCTGCACTTACCATTGCATCTGTACGACCAGAAACTAAGGTCTTGAAGTATTTCTTTTCTAAAATAAAGTTAAGCGTTCTATCTACCATTAAATGTAAGGTTTTAAGGTTTGGTTGCTTTTGCCAACCATGAAACCTGTACCCTAAATATTGAGCAGTAATAAGATAAAAATACTTTTTTTGCATGCTAGTTTACTGAAACCCGAAAATACAGCATTACCTACTATATGCCAAAAATTTTATACATTGAAAAAAAATACTAACTAACATTTTAAATATTATGACAACTTCAACAACACAAAAACCACCAATGTGGTTTTTAGTAATTAGTATTATTGCTTTAATATGGAACTTTTTAGGTGTTATGGCTTACTTAGGACAAGCAATGATGTCTAACGAGGTTTTAAAGCAATTACCAGAAGCAGACCAAGAGATGTACACTAATTTACCCTCATGGTATATTGGTGCATTTGCTGTAGCTGTATTTGCTGGTGTTACTGGTTGCTTAGCATTGATAATTAGAAAAAAATGGGCTTTTTATGTTTTATTAATTTCTTTGATTGCTGCACTAGTGCAAATGTACTATTTAGTGTTTGTATTAAAAATGGGTAATGCAATGACACCAATGATTATAGTAGTTGGTATAGTATTAGTATGGTTAGCAAATCATGCTAATAAAAAAGGATGGTTAAGCTAGTTTTAGCTAATTTGTAATACTAATAGGTATCTGATTAGGTGCCTGTTTTTTATTTCTCTCTTCCTTTTAAAACGTCAACCACATCATTAATTTTAAAGCCTTTAGCTTGAAGTAACATTAAATAATGAAACAGTAAATCCGCACTTTCGCTTAAAAATAAATTATCATTATTATCCATAGCTTCTATAACAACTTCAACCGCTTCTTCACCTACTTTTTGCGCTACTTTATTAATACCCGAAGCAAATAATGAAGCAACATAAGATCTTGAAGTGTCTCCATCTTTTACTCGTGATGCTATAGTGTTTTCTAATTTTGAAATAAAGCCGAAATTTTCAGTATTTTCTTCATTCCAACAAGTGTCACTTCCTTTGTGACATGTTGGTCCTTCTGGGTTAACTTGAATTAAAAGCGTGTCATTATCACAATCTAGTTTTATATCTACTAGATTCAATACGTTTCTGCTTTCTTCACCTTTTGTCCATAAACGTTGTTTGGTTCTGCTAAAAAAGGTTACTAATTTTGTGTCTTGTGTTTTTTTTAGCGCGTCTTTGTTCATGTAACCCAACATCAAAACGTTTTTTGTTGTTACGTCTTGTATGATTGCTGGTACTAATCCATCTTTATTTTTATTAAAATCTATGTTCATTACAACCTTACTTCTATATTATTATTTCTCAATTCTTCTTTTAAATCTTTAATCGCTATTTCTCCAAAATGAAACACGCTTGCTGCTAAAGCAGCATTAGCTTTTCCTGCTTTAAATACCTCCACAAAATGTTGCATAGTACCTGCTCCTCCAGACGCTATTATTGGAATATTCAAACTTTTAGATAGCTTTGCTAAAGCCTTGTTTGCAAATCCATCTTTTGTACCATCATTATCCATAGAGGTAAATAAAATCTCTCCTGCTCCTCTACGTTCAACCTCTTTTGCCCAATCAAACAAATCTAGTTCTGTTGAAATACTTCCTCCTGCTAAATGCACAATCCAATTACCATCAATTTGTTTTGCATCTATTGCAACAACCACGCACTGAGTTCCAAATTTACTAGCCAATTCGTTAACTAATTCTGGTCTTTTTATTGCTGAAGAATTTACAGACACCTTATCTGCTCCAGATTTTAATAGCACATCTACATCCTCTACAGATGAAATACCACCACCAACCGTAAACGGAATATTGAGCTGTTCTGCAACTTTTAGCACCATATCTATCATGGTTTTTCTACCTTCTAATGTGGCTGATATATCTAGAAAAACCAACTCGTCTGCTCCTTTTAAAGCATATTGTTTGGCTAATTCTACAGGATCTCCTGCATCACGAAGATTTATAAAATTGACACCTTTAACGGTTCTTCCGTTTTTAATGTCTAAACAGGGTATAATTCGTTTTGTTAACACTTGTTTTTATTTTTTTATTTCCGATAAGTCAAAAATCTTTACATAAACCGTTCTAATTCCTTTAAAGTAATTCTATTCTCATAAAGTGCTTTTCCAATAATAACACCTTCACAACCAATATCTGCTAACACTTCTAAATCGTCAATAGTAGCAACTCCTCCAGATGCAATTAATTTAACCGATTGGTCTGCACTTACAGATGTACATTGTTTAATAATGTCTTTATACAAGTCTATTGAAGGTCCTTCTAACATACCATCTTTAGAAATATCTGTACAAATCACATATTGAATGCGCTGTTTTTGATAGTCTTTAATAAATGGAATAACCTCTAAATTACTTTCTTCTAACCAACCACTAATAGCTACTTTTTGATTTTTACAATCGGCTCCAAGAATAATTTTTTGTTTACCATATTTATTAATCCAACTTTTAAAAATAGTTCTGTTTTTTACAGCTATACTTCCTCCTGTTATTTGTTTTGCTCCAGAGTTAAAAGCTGAAGTTATATCATCATCTGACTTTAATCCACCTCCAAAATCAATTTTTAAGTTGGTTTTAGAAGCCACTTGCTCTAAAACCCTATAATTAACTACATGATTTGCTTTTGCACCATCTAAATCAACCATATGCAAGTATTCTATTCCTGCATCTTCAAATTGTTTAGCAACTTCTAATGGTTTTTCGTTATATATTTTTTTAGTGTTGTAATCGCCTTTTGTTAAGCGTACACATTTTCCGTCTATTATATCTATTGCTGGTATTATTCTCATCGCTTGCGTTACCACAAAAGTGGTATTCTTTTTATTGTTATTTATTAAAACCGTATTGGTTGTTTGTTTTTAAAATCTACAAGGTTTTAAAACCTTGTAGGATTATAACGCTATAAAATTTTTCAAAATTTGCTCTCCTACAGTACTACTTTTTTCTGGGTGAAATTGAACACCATAAAAGTTGTCCTTTTGTAATGCTGCAGCATATGTTAATCCATAAGTAGTAGTTGCAATACTTTCTTTACAATTTTCTGCATAAAAACTATGAACAAGGTACATATAGTCTGCTTCCTTTAAATCTTTGAATAACTTTGATTTTAAGTTTGTAATGGTATTCCAACCCATTTGAGGCACTTTTAATCCGTTATTAAACCGTTTAATGTCAGCATCAAAAATGGCCAAACCTTTTGTGTTACCTTCTTCCGAAGTCTTACACATTAATTGCATACCTAAACAAATACCTAAAACAGGTTGTTTTAATTTAGGAATAACGTTGTCTAACCCACTATTTTTTAACTTAGCCATAGCACTACTTGCCTCTCCAACTCCTGGAAAAATTACTTTATCTGCAGACCTTATTTCTTCTGGATTATTTGACAAAACAGCATCAAATCCTAAACGTTTAAAAGCAAATTGAATGCTTTTAATGTTTCCTGCGCCATAGTCTATAATTATAATTCTCATTCTTTAGCTTTCATTCTTTAGCTTTTGGTTATTAGCAAATGGCTAACAACTAAAAGTTAATAACAATTTTATAAAACTCCTTTTGTACTAGGTAATATCATCTTTTCAACATCACGTTTTACAGCCATTTTAATTGCTTTTGCAAACGCTTTAAAAATAGCTTCTATTTTGTGATGCTCATTTGTTCCTTCTGCTTTGATATTTAAGTTGCACTTTGCTCCATCTGTAAAGGATTTAAAGAAATGAAAAAACATTTCGGTTGGCATTTTACCAATCATTTCGCGTTTAAAATCGGCTTCCCAAACCAACCAATTTCTTCCTCCAAAATCTAGTGCTGTTTGTGCAAAACAATCGTCCATTGGTAGGCTAAATCCGTAACGTTCTATACCTAATTTATTTCCTAAAGTTATTGCAAATACCTCACCTAAAGCTATTGCAGTATCTTCTATTGTGTGGTGTTCATCAACTTCTAAATCGCCATCAACCTTGATATTTAAATCCAATTGTCCATGACGTGCTATTTGGTCTAACATGTGGTCAAAAAATGCTATTCCTGTATCAATCTGGCTTTTTCCTGTACCATCAAGATTAATGTCTATTTTAATTTTAGTTTCATTTGTGTTTCGCTCAATACTTCCTTTACGTGCATCAGCTTTTAAAAAGGCGTAAATGGCTTCCCAATTGTTGCTTTCTAACGTAATGTATTGGTCTAAATCATTTCGTTTTACAGTGATTTCATCTGTGCCAAGATTAGTGTTATCATTTATAAAAATGCCTTTAGAGCCTAAGTTTTTGGCTAATTCTATATCTGTTAAACGGTCTCCAATTACAAACGAATTTGCTAAATCATAATCGTTATTAAAATATTGGGTTAACAAACCCGTATTTGGTTTTCTGGTTGGCGCATTATCTTTTGCAAATGTGCGATCTATAAACTGTTCTTTAAACACTACACCTTCTGCTTCAAAGGTTTTTAAAACAAAATTATGAACTGACCAAAAAGTATCTTCTGGATATACGTCTGTACCCAATCCATCTTGATTGGTAATCATTACGATTTCAAAATCTAGCTCCTTAGCTATTTTACTTAAATACGTAAATACCTTTGGGTAAAAATCAAGCTTTTCAAAGCTGTCAATCTGCTCGTCATCGGGCTCTTTTATTAGTGTCCCGTCTCTGTCAATAAATAGTACTCTTTTGTTTTTCATCCTTTAATTGTTAAACCTGTCTGGTATTGTAAACCTTACACATTGTGAAATACTTTATCTTATTAATTAGTTAGACCTCAGAGGTTTTAAAAACCTATGAGATCTTTTAATGTTTTTATTAATTTTTTGTTTTCAACTTTAGTACCAACTGTAAATCTTAAACTATCCTTGCACAACGGTTGATTGGTCCTGTTTCTAACCACTATACCTTTGTCAATTAATTGCTTATAGCGTTTACTTGCATCATCAACTTTAACTAATAAAAAATTAGTGTCAGATTGATAAACAGTTGCTACAAAATCTATATTTTTTAATGCTGAAATTAATTGTGCTCTTTCATATTTAATCGTTTTAATTTCTTCTGAAACTTCTTCTAGTTTTCCTAAACGTTGAATGGCTTTTTGCTGAGTTAACACATTAACATTATATGGTGGTTTTATCTTGTTTAATGTGGCTATAATTTCTGTGGAAGCATAACAAGTCCCTAATCTAATTCCTGCCATACCATAAGCTTTAGATAGTGTTTGCGTTACTATTAAGTTAGGAAACGCTTCTAATCTACTTAACCAACTGTCTTGATTTGAAAAATCAATATACGCTTCATCAACAACCACTATACCATTAAAATTGTTGAGTAGTTTTTCTATTTTATAGCCTTCAAAACTAGTTGCTGTCGGATTGTTTGGTGAACATAAAAACAACAGTTTAGAATACGTATTTTGTGAGGCTAATATAGCGTCTACTTTTGGTTGAAAATCTTCACTCAGTAGCACACTAATAACTTCTATTGCATTGGTATTAGCTAAAACCTCGTACATTCCGTATGTTGGCGGAAGCGTAATTACATTATCCTGATTTGGCTCGCAAAAGGCTCTAAAAATAAGATCTAACACTTCATCGCTTCCGTTTCCTAATAAAATATTTTCTATTGAAACGCCTTTAATTGTAGATAATATCTTTTTAACATTTTTTTGCTGAGGATCTGGATATCGATTAACACCGTTTTGAAAAGGGTTTTCGTTTGCATCTAGAAAAATCATGTCATCTGTGGTCGCGTCCCTATAATCATCTCTTGCAGACGAATAGGGTTTTAAAGCTTTGATATTAGCTCTTACTAAGTTATTTAAATTAAATTCTCGGATTGCCATGCTTTACTACTTTTTCGAGTTTAAGATTCCTGCTTGCGCAGGAATTAAGTTCTTTAAACGTATGGTGACCGCATTTTTATGTGCCTGTAAGCCTTCTGCTTCAGCCATTAACTCTATAGTATTACCAATATTTAGTAAACCTTCTTTTGTTATTTTTTGAAACGTAATAGATTTTGTAAAACTGTCTAAATTAACACCAGAATACGCTTTACTAAATCCGTTAGTTGGCAAGGTATGGTTGGTGCCAGACGCATAATCTCCTGCGCTTTCTGGTGTGTAATTACCTATAAAAACAGAACCTGCATTTTCAATATTATCTATAAAAAAATTAGTGTTTTTGGTGCAAATAATTAAATGTTCTGGCGCATAATTATTAATAAAATCAATTGCATGATTAGCATCTTCTAAAATAATGACTTTAGAGTTTTGTAATGCTTTTACAGCTATGTCCTGTCTTGGTAATTCTAAAAGTTGCTTTTCTATCTCTTGCTGCACATTTTCTACTACAGTTTTAGAATCTGAAACTAAAATAACCTGACTGTCTGCTCCATGTTCTGCTTGACTTAATAAATCAGAAGCTACATAACTAGCATTAGCACTATTATCTGCTACTACAAGTAACTCACTTGGTCCTGCTGGCATATCTATTGCAACTCCATATTTTGTTGCTAATTGTTTAGCAACAGTTACAAATTGGTTACCTGGTCCAAATATTTTATAAACTTGCGGAATACTTTTGGTACCAAAAGTTAAACCTGCAATAGCCTGAATACCTCCAACTTTAATGATTTTTGTTACGCCACATAATTGTGCAGTATATAAAATTTCATTAGCAATCTTACCCTCTTTATTTGGAGGAGAACATAATACAATCTCTTTACATCCAGCAATTTGAGCAGGAACAACTAACATTAAAACAGTTGAGAACAAAGGAGCAGATCCAGCTGGAATATAGATTCCTATTTTTTGAATAGCTCTTTTTTCTTGCCAACAGGTTACACCTTCTGTAGTTTCTACTTCTATTCTATCTGTTTTTTGAGCTGCATGAAACGCTTCTATGTTTTGTTTTGCTTGTATAATTGCTTCCTTTAATTTAGTTGGTATTTTAGCAACTGCATTTTCAACCTCTTCTTTATTTATAATAGCTGTCTTTATTTCTACTCCATCAAATAAATGCGTATATTTAGCTATAGCAACATCGCCATTACGTTTTACATCATCAAAAATTTGAGTTACTGTAGTTTCTATATCTTCAACTGTTTGGGTTGGACGCTTTATAAGCGCTGACCAAGTTGATGGGTTTGGGTTTATTAGTGTTTTCATAGATTATTTTTTATTTTATATCGACATGGTTTTTAAAACCTTGCTAGAGTTTAAAACGGAAATCTGCTTTATGATTGCTATATAATATTAAAAGCACTTTGACTGCGCTTAGTGTGACAAAATCTATTAAATTACCATTTTTTCGATTGGACAAACTAAGATACCTTGTGCACCATTTAATTTTAAGGCATCTATAACTTCCCAAAATTGGTTTTTATTAATTACTGAGTGTACAGAACTCCAACCTGCTTCTGCTAATGGTAAAACAGTTGGGCTCTTCATACCTGGTAAAATATTAATGATGTCTTCTAGCTTATCGTTAGGTGCATTTAATAAGACATACTTAGAGTTTTGTCCTTTTAAAACCGCTTGAATTCTGAATTGGATTTTCTTTAACAACTCCTGTTTTTTAGTAGAAATTTTGGGTGATACAGCTAATACCGCTTCTGACTTTAAAATAACTTCAACTTCTTTTAATCCGTTTTTAAATAAAGTACTACCACTTGACACAATATCTACAATAGCATCTGCTAAACCAATATTTGGTGCAATTTCTACAGAACCATTAATGACGTGTATTTGTGCTTCAATATCATTCTTTTTTAAAAACGTTTTTACCGTATTTGGATATGAAGTTGCAATACGTTTTCCGTCTAAATCTGTAACCGAATTGTAGTCAACCCCTTTTGGTACAGCAACAGAGACTTTACAGCTTGAAAAACCAAGTTTTTCGACTATTTTAATCTCATTACCTTTTTCTAATAAGACGTTTTGACCAATAATAGCTATGTCTACTACTCCATCTTTAAGGTATTGCGGAATGTCTCCATTACGTAAATAAAAAATTTCTAGCGGAAAGTTTTTTGCAGACGCTTTTAGTTGATCTTTTCCGTTATCTATACAAATACCTATATTTTTAAGGAGTCGCATTGAATCCTCGTTTAGTCGTCCTGATTTTTGAACTGCAATTTTTAATTTACTCATTTTTTATTTTTTTGTATGAGTAAATCTTTTTTCGGTAAGATTTCCAATTTAATGGAAATAAAAAAACCGCTTGATTTACTCAAACGGTTTTAAAAATATTTTGGATTTATTCAATACATTTTCAGCTGGCTTGAGTGCTAGTGTGATAATGATGATGTAATTGAATAAAATTCATTTCTGTTATTTTGTTTCTACAAAGATTCCGAAATTATAATTTAAAAAACAAACCTAACTGTGATTAAATTTATTTTTTATGAAAATCTTAGTATTTAACTTTTAAATTATTGATTTCCTAAAATAATAGGCATTCCACTATCTCCAGATCCAATAACAATAACTTTACTATTAGTAGATTCAGACAGTTTTACTGTTGCTTCAATACCTTTATCTTGTAAGATTTTATCTGTTAATGACGCACTTAAAATTTTATTTGCTTCAGCTTTACCTTTAGCATCAATAATTACTTTCTCTGCTTCTTTGGCTGCGGTCACTAATCTAAACTCATATTCTAAAGACTCTTGTTCTTGCTTTAATTTACGTTCAATAGCTTCTTTAATTGTTGGTGGTAAGGTTACATCTCTTACTAACACCTCATTTAATTGTACATATTGCTTATCCAATATTTTCTTGGTTTCTTCATATATTTCAACCTGTATAGCATCACGTTTAGTTGAATACAAATCATCTGGCGTATAACGTCCAATTACACTTCTTGCTGCACTACGTATAGCAGGTTGTATGACACGCTCCAAATAGCCTTGTCCTAATGATTGGTGTAAGTTTCCTAATTGATCATAAACTGGCTCATACCAAGCTGATGCATCAATTTGAATTTCCAAACCATTTGAAGATAATACCTTCATCTTTTCAAAAAGCTCTTGCTGACGTACTTCATAAACATATACTTTATTCCAAGGTGCTACAATATGAAATCCTTCTCCCATTGGTGGCGCATCTGTAACGACACCATCACCAAAGGTTTTAAATAATACACCTGCTTCTCCAGAGTCTATTGTTACAGCAGATTTTGCTATTAATATGATTCCTATAACAACCGCTATGATTATTGGGAATGCAATTTTTGGTAATTTTTCCATAATATGTTTTAGTTTTTAAATTAGTCCTTTATATTTTCTTATAAACCATTCTAAAGCCAAGGTTAAGGCAATAAAAAACAGTAAATAATACCAATCAATCAAAGGTACAACACTTTTGTTACTTTTTTGAATCGCTTTATAACGATTGTCGTTTATTAAATCTGTTGCTAATGCATCATAGTTGCTAATAAAATAAGCTTGTCCTTGACTATTAGTAGCTATTTGTTGTAGTTTTGTTACATCTGCATTCAAAAATTGTTGCTCGACGTTATATTCTATGATTTTAAAATTACCAGAAGTTGAAATACTTTCTGAATTGACACTAACTGTAAAACCATAGCTACCAGCTGTTAAGCTATTTAAATCAGCTTGATAGCTGTTACCTTTTAAGATTAGTGGTCGTGTTTCTTTTTTTCCAGTTTCTTTGTTTTTAAGTAAAATTGAAAGCGACTCACTGTTATCAAACTCGTAGTTTTTATTAAAAAACTGAGCACTTATTATAATATTATCACTTCCGTTATAAAAAGAATTATAATCAACATTTAATCTGTTTTTACGCTTATTAGAAGCTAAATACTGAACAAGCTTACCTGTAAAATTATCAAAGTCTAAAAAGCTTTCTTTATTAAGGTAACTTTGTGCACGCCATTTCCAAAGGTTTTCTCCAAATAAAATAGCTTCTCGCCGTCCATTAGTTTCTAAAGTTGCTAAAAGTGGTTCTTCTGTTTTGATTCCTGAAACGGTTTTATAAAGTAGTGTTTCATAAGGTGTATTAAAAGAAGGCTCACCAAAATTAGATAATAAAGGCGGAAAGCTTTCAAAATCTAAACCTTCAACAATAAACGAACTGTAATTAGAATTAAAATTAGGTTGATAGTCTTCGGTTTGTGAGGAGATGTCTATGCTATATAAAGGTGATTCTCCATTTAAAAAACGCCAATCTGTTTTTGGTCCAGTAATAATCCATTTATTGGTATTTTGTTGTTCTAAAGACTTAAACAAAGATTTAAATGTATTGTTTGGCTGGTACAGTATAACTAATTGAAAATCATTTAATTGATTTAAAACTTGATTTGGTTTTAAAAACACGACTTCACGTTGCTCGTTACTTTCAATACTCTTTTTTAAAGCACCTAAATCTGGATGTAGAACAGTACTAACAAGTGCTATTTTAGTTTTTTGATCGATAATTTCTACAGCAAAATTCTTATAATTATTGGTTTTATTTTTCTCTGTTGAAACCGGAACAATTTGCGCTCTATAACTCTGTACACCTACAGTATTAGCTGGTAATGTAAAGTTTAAAACTTCAGCGTTTTTAGTTTTAGTAAAGTTGATTGGTTTTGAGAAAATGGTAGAATTACCTTTAGTAACCACAAACTTGCTAGTTATATTTTCATTTCCGTTATAGACTACAATTGCTTCTACAGGAAATTTGTTTTTTAAGTACGCATATTTATTAACGTTAAGTCTACTAATTTTTAAATCAGAAAATGTTAGCGTGTCACCCAAAACCACTGGATATATTGGTTGCTTGTATTTATTAGCAGAAAACTGATAATCGTTACCAAAGGTTTGGTTACCATCTGTAATTAAAATAGTTGGCGAAATGGTGTTTTTATACACCTGTGTTAACTCTTTAAACGCCTTATCAAGATTAGTCTGCTGCTCATTAAAGAGTAAACTGTCTTTAGTGTTTATAGTCTTTCCGAAGGAAAACACTTCAATATTAAATTTGCCATTTAAGTCACTATTTTTTTGTAAAACTTCTAATGCTTGTTTCGCTTTTTTGTCTTGTTTTAAATGTTTTAAAGAAGCTGAATTATCTACTGCTATTACCAAATTTGGTTTTTCTGTATAATACTTTACTTGTTCAAACTTTGGGTTGATAAGCAATAAAAAAACAGAAAACAAAGTCAAGAAACGCAAAAATGTAAAAAGCGCAACCGATTGAGATGCGCTTTTAGATTTGTATTTATACTGGAATAAAGCTAGTAAAAGCGCTACTATTCCTGCTAAAATGATGTAAATAAGAGTTTCTGAACTCATTAGGTATTCTTAGTGTTTAAGATATTGTTGCTTGCGCAAGAATTTAAGTTAACATTCCACCATCAACGTTTAAAGTTTGACCTGTCACATAAGCAGACATATCTGAAGCTAAAAACACACATACATTAGCAATATCTTCTGGTGTACCTCCTCTTTTTAAAGGAATTGCATTACGCCATCCTTTAACTGTGTCTTCATCTAATTTTGCAGTCATTTCGGTTTCTATAAAACCAGGAGCAATCACGTTACTTCTAATATTACGCGATCCTAATTCTAATGCAACTGACTTAGAAAAACCAATAATACCAGCTTTTGAAGCTGCATAGTTAGTTTGCCCAGCGTTTCCTTTTACACCAACTACAGAACTCATATTAATAATAGAACCTTTACGTTGTTTAAGCATGGTACG
>JALZUT010000232.1 GCA_023300575.1 Olleya sp. | reverse complement strand
ATTGTATTTTGTCCTTTATCTTTATTATACCAATGTTGTAAATCTTCTTTAAACTCTGGTGTTAATTTACCATGTTCCGCTTTATAGTTATTAACTAGTCTTGTTGCTTCACTAGGTCTAGGTCCAAAGGTGTTTTTTACTACTCCAGTTTTATTATCAATTAGGATTAACTTAGGTATAGATTGACCTCCATTAGTTAAAAACTGATTCATTAATTCTGGATTTTCGTCTCTTAAAACCACTTTAAAATTAATACCCACATTTAATGCAGCAATTTTATTCATAACTGGCATTAAATGGGCAGCATCACCACACCAACTTTCGGTTAAGACAAACCATGTTTGGTCAATAATTTTATTTTTAATATGCTCCTGGATAGAGGCTTCAATCTTTATAGTTTTATCCCAACGTTTCATACGTTTGCTATTTAACATTGTATAGTTAGCTAAAGCTTCAGTCTTTTCTAATCCTGTTGTAGAATTGTTTTCAACTAAACTAGAGACTAAATCCTTATAGCCTTCATAGCTTGTGCTGTTTTGTAAGCTATCTTTTATAATCTGTTGAATATTGGTGTCTTTAATTGTATCCATAATATAAAAATACAGCAACTATTATGATTTTTGAGTTACTGTTGGTACATTAGTAGCAATTTAAAAAAATCCTTACAATGACAAAACATAAATGCGGTTGGTGTGTTGGTGATGACTTATATGAAGCCTATCATGATAAAGAATGGGGCGTTCCGGTTTATAACGATGAAACTCTTTTTGAGTTTTTAATTTTAGAAACCTTTCAAGCAGGTTTAAGTTGGATTACTATTTTACGTAAACGCGAAAATTTCTTTGATGCTTTTAATCAATTTGATTACAAGAAAATTGCAAAATACGACGATACTAAAGTTGAAGAGTTACTACAAAACGCAGGTATAATAAGAAACAAACTTAAAGTGAGATCTGCAATAACCAATGCACAACTCTACATGAAAATTCAAGATCAATATGGGAGTTTTAGCAAATATGTTTGGGCTTTTGTAAATAATAAACCTGTAAAAAATAAAGTGCAATATTATAAGGATGCACCTGCAAATACAACTATTAGTGACGCTTTAAGTAAAGACTTAAAAAAACGCGGTTTTAAGTTTGTTGGCTCTACTGTTATTTATGCCTTTATGCAAGCAACTGGAATGGTTAACGACCATGAAATTGACTGTTTTAGGTATAATGAGGTTTAGTTTTTCTCGCAAAAAGGGAAAGATATTGTAAGACTTTACTCTAAAAACCCCAAAAATGAATCTCTAGGTATATTTATTGCACCTAAACTTTCTAAATGATTGGTATAAACTTGACAATCTATAAGCTTGTAATCTGTGTTTTGAACATAACTAATAAATGCAGCTTTGCTTGCATTATTAACTTTACTAAACATGCTTTCTCCACAAAAAACACCATTATCTAAATCTACTCCATAAAAGCCACCAACAAGCTGTTTGTTTTGCCAAACCTCTACTGATTTAGCATGACCTAACTGATATAATTTGGTATAGGCTTCAATCATTCCTTTAGTAATCCAAGTATCATCTTGACCTGGTCTTTTAGCTTCTGCACAAGCTTTTATTACAGCATCAAAGTCTTTATTTACCGTAATTGTAAAATCAGTATTACGAAGGACTTGCTTCATGCTTTTAGAGACTTTCAACTCTTTTGGATATAATACAAACCTTGGATCTGGAGACCACCACAAAATGGTATCGTCATTTTCAAACCAAGGAAATATACCTTTTTGATAAGCAAACAAAAGGCGTTCTGCACTTAGATCTCCTCCAACAGCAAGTAATCCATCTTCGGTTGCATTAGTCACATCTGGGAAATAATTATTTGAGTTTAAAAATTGCATTAATTGAATTTTTTTCAATCATTAAAATACTAAATACTAGTAAAAAGAAAAGTTTTGAAGTGTTAAAATGTAGTATTAGACACTACGAAAACGTTCTAGCTTGTTTTAAAGTGTTAAATATCAGGCGCTAGATTTGATATTCAACTTTTTTTAACGACATTTAAATTAGTTTTTATAAAGGCCAAAACTAAAACCACTATACTTTAAGTCTTGTTTAACAACAAGACTTTTTTTTATAAAAAACCTCGATAACTAATTGGCTATCGAGGTTTTTGATTAAAATATTTGAGACACATAGACAAGCTCTGCGTGACTATAAGTTAACTTAAAACGGTAAATCGTCGTGATCCTCAGACTTTACATCAGTAGCAGGCTCAAAAGCTGGTGCAGGTGGTACTTCTGGCATACCTGCTTGAGGTGCTCCAGCTTGTAACGCTTCAATACGCCATCCTTGAACAGAGTTAAAATATTTAGTTTCTCCTTGTGGATTAACCCATTCTCTACCACGTAAGTTAATACTAACTTTTACGTCTTGTCCTACTTGATAATTGTTTAATAAATCACACTTATCTTGCACAAACTCGACTAAAATATGCTGAGGGTATTGCTCTTCTGTAGTGACTACTAATTCTCTTTTTCTAAATCCGTTGCTACCAAAAGTTTGTGCTTCTCCTACTAGCTTTACTTTTCCTTGTACTTCCATTTTTCTATATAATTATTAAATATTCGTCTAAATTAAATTGTTATTTTATGATAACAATACTTTCCACGCGCTTTCAACATCATTAAAACTTAAAAAGGTTTTTGCTTTTTTGTGTTTTTCTTCAGTAGATAAAGAACTTAAATTATGTTTAGTTTTAAAAGCCAGAATGCTTTTTTCTTCAGGTAAGTTTTCAACATTTCCTAATAACCCTAAATCGTTTCCTGATAAAACATGACTTTCTCTTACCGTTTTTGGTAAAGTATCCACACCAATTCCTAGAGTAGACAATGGTTTTGGGATTTCGAAAAATCCAGATTTTGCTCTACTATAATAACTACCTCCCGCTCTGGATACTAAATCTAATTTATTTTGGTCTATTGCATTGTTTTCATCTAAAACAGTTCTAGATACATGCATTTTAACTACTTCACAAATAATTAAATTTCCTGCGCCTCCTTCTGTCCCTAATTTTATAATATCATTAACCTTACATTCCATTTGAACAGGACTTTCTGCAACTCTAAATGGTTTAACTAAATCTGATTTAAGCATAGTTAAACCCGCTTTTTCAAACTCGTTTACGCCTTCAGCATATTCTGTACTACTTAATGACATTTGTTGTACAATATCATAATTAACCACGTTAATGACTACTTCTTTGGTCAATTCGGCATTTTCTAAAGTATGCTTTGTTGTATTATTTCTAACGCGACGAGCAGGCGAAAAAATTAAAATTGGTGGATTGGCACTAAACACATTAAAAAAACTAAAAGGGGATAAATTTGGGTTACCATCAGCATCTATTGTACTAGCAAAAGCTATTGGTCTTGGTGCTACAGCACTAAGTAAGTAACCATGTAATTTTGCGGTTGTAAACTCTTGAGGCGTAAATGATAACATTTTATCTATTAGTTTTGACAAAAATACACAATCTGATACGCAACTAAAAGTGAATTACTATCCAACTACCACAATATTATTAACAGATTTACATTATATTGACAACAAAATTTAACCATCATGTTTTTTACTAAACATCGTCAGCTTATTCGCTGGATTATAATTATTGCTTCCTTTGCTATCATTTCGCTTATTTTATGGAACACTTATGTGTTTTTTCAAAAGTTTAAGGCAGAAGAACGTGTCAAAATGCAAAACTGGTCTTTTGCGCAAAAGGACATTGCAGAAACTATTGATTTAAATGGGACTATGGGTAACTTATCGCTTCAAATCTTAGAAAGCAATACCACTACACCTATGATTATTGAGGTAGCAAATGGTGGTTTAGACTTTAGAAACCTAGATGAAGAAAAAGCAAAAGACTCAAAATATTTACAACAATTAATTGAAAAATTTAAAAAAGAAAACCAGCCTATAGAAGTTAAATATAAAGACAAATTATTGTCTACTTTATATTACGGAAACTCACCACTTCTTAATAAACTAAAATACTATCCTTTAGCATTATTACTTATTATTGTATTATTTGGAGCTGTGGTTTACTTTTTCTATCGAAGTTCTAAAATTGCAACACAAAACAAGTTATGGTCTGGAATGGCTAAAGAAACAGCACATCAAATAGGCACACCATTATCTTCTTTAATTGGTTGGACAGAAATTTTAAAAGAAGAAGACACCAATCCAGAATACATCAAAGAGATTGAAAAAGACATTGACCGTTTACAAACTATTACAGAACGTTTTAGTAAAATAGGCTCTTTACCAAAACTTGAAAAAGCAGATATTGTTGCCGAAACAAAAGAAGCTTATGATTATTTAAAAACCAGATCTTCTAAACTTGTGAATTTTGAGCTTAAAATACCCGAACATCCTATTTACGTTAATCTAAATACACAATTATACGGTTGGACAATAGAAAATTTGGTCAAAAATGCTATTGATGCCATGAAAGGAAGAGGAGATTTATTAGTTAAAATAAGTCAATTAGAAGATACAGTAAAAATAACGGTTACAGATACAGGAAAAGGGATTAGCAAAAAGGAATATACTACAATTTTTGAACCTGGTTACACCTCTAAAAAGCGTGGTTGGGGATTAGGATTGTCTTTAGCAAAACGTATTGTAGAAGACTTCCATAATGGTCGTATAAAAGTAAAAAACTCTGAAATTGGAAAAGGAACAACAATGCAAATCAGTCTAAAAACTATTTAAATGTCTGTACAATTAATAACCATAAAATCTGTAAAACTAAACAATAATTGCCCAGAGTGTTTTAGCAAAGAAGGTTTACAGATTACATTTAAGCAACGTTATATTGAAACTGCTTTTTATAAAAAAATAACGCAAGAGGTTACTACTCAAATGAATTGTATAATCTGTGACACACAAATTCATCCTGCACGTTGGACAGAAGATATAGAGCGTGTTTATGAGTACCAAATGAAGGCTTTTAAGCCTAAAAAAGCATCAAAAAAAAATAAGGGTTTGTTTTGGGTTATTATACTACTTGTAGGACTTATTATTGCTTCAGCAATTGGATTTATTATTCTTAAACTTAACTAAGATTAATTTTCGAATTAAGTATAGTTATTAAATCTTCTCTGTTATTAACTACAAAATCAAAATGAGTGCCTGCTAGAGTTGTAATTCTTAAACCATTATCTACAACTTTCATTGTTTTTCTAGTTTCTAATCTTTTAATAGCACTAAACAAAATAGTAGTTTGACCTTTTTGAATGTTAAATTTATGAGATTTGAAAAGCACATTTTTATTGGTAATAAACAACTTTCCTCCAACACCTTCCAAACCTCTAAATAAATTTGCTACTGTCTCTAATTCAATAACTTCATCTTCTAATAAATCTGGTGTAATGTTATCACCTAATTTGTGGCCGTATTTTTTCATAAAAAAAGGAAATCCAATTCCAAAAAGCAGTCCGAAAAATAAACCTTGAAAAATAACACTTTGTGTACTATAGTTGATATTAAAAATATATCTTCCTAAGACAAATTGTAAAACCCCATAAAGTAATCCGCTAAATATTGCAAAAGGTATAATTTGTTTCCAATTCATTTTTTTTATTATATTTTTTTTATAAATAAGCTTGAATTGCTTTTGCAGTTGCTTCAAATTGATCTTTTGTTAAAGCTGTTTTATTTATAAATCTTGCATCTTCCATAGTATTTAACGGAATCAAATGTACATGTACATGTGGTACCTCCAAACCAATTACACTTACACCGACACGTTTACAAGGGACTGCTTTTTCTATTGCAATACCTACTGTTCTGGAAAATTGCATTAATGCGTTATAGGTAGTTTCATCTAAATCAAAGAGTCTATCAACCTCTTTTTTTGGAATACAAAGCGTATGTCCTATGGCATTTGGATTGACATCCAAAAAGGCTAAAAAGTTATCTGTTTCTGCTACTTTGTAACAAAGGATTTCGCCATTTACTATTTTAGTGAAAATTGATGCCATGATTAATTTCGATTTAAAAACTTATATAAAATACAATTCAAAACACATAAAGTTTTCGACTGCGCACTACCTGACATTATAGTTTCGATTTAAAAATTAAAGGTAAAAAAAAGATTCCTGCTTATTTGAAATAATGTTTCAAAATAAAGAGTAATCTTTTTAAGATTTCCGCTTACGCGGAAATAAAAAATAAAATTATTTATCTACTAATTTCGATAATATCAAATTTCATAACACCATTTGGTACTTGGATTTCTGCAACATCACCAACAGTTTTACCCAGTAAACCTTTACCTATTGGACTGTTAATAGATATTTTACCTGAAGCTAAGTCGGCTTCACCATCTGCTACCAAAGTATAATTCATCTCCATACCATTAGTTTGATTTTTAATTTTTACTTTAGATAACACTAATATCTTTGACGTATCCATCTGTGATTCGTCAATAACACGTGCTCCTGCCATTTGGTCTTCTAATTTAGAAATGCGCATTTCTAACATACCTTGTGCTTCTTTAGCAGCATCATACTCTGCATTTTCACTTAGATCACCTTTATCTCTTGCTTCTCCAATTGCTTTGGATGCTTTTACGCGTTCGACATCTTTAAGTTGCTTTAATTCGTCGCGCAACTTTTTTAAGCCTTCTGCTGTATAATAAGATACTTTACTCATAAGTTTTTCGTTTTAATAAAAGACACTGAAAAGTAATTCAGTGCTAAACGCAAAAATCTCGTATACACGAGATCTTGTGTTACAAAAATACTAAAATTTTAATTATTTTTTGAGAATTATGCATAAAAGTACTTCCTTTAAGTCAACTTGTTAAAATATAAATAAACTTAGAAAACACATAAATTATTTAATTCAACGTTGTATTTATTGTAAATTGCATTACAAATTTTTGTTATAAAATCTATGTTAAAATCTATTACTGCGTCACTATTTTGTTTGCTTTTACTGGTGTCTTGTCAAAAAAATGATGACACTATTAATGCTAACCGTTTTATTCCAAATATTGCTTTTGATACTCAAAATTCAATAGACACCACATTGCCACAGTTTAATAGTTTACAATTTGCTAGTAATAGTTTAGTGTTGCCCGAATTTGGTTTTAGAGGTATTGTTATTTACAACTCTGGTAATAATAATTACTTTGCTTTTGAGATTACAGATCCTAACCACATTCCTGCTAACTGTTCTGATTTAAATGTTGAAGGTATTATTGCAACTTGTAATTGTGATGATGGTAACAGCTATAATATTGTAAATGGAGCTCCTTTTGATGGTACTTCTGGACAATTTAGCTTAATACCCTATTTTGTAGAAGTAAATGGTAGTGTAATTAGAGTTTTTAATAACTAGCTTCTACTAGCTAAGCTTATTATCCGTTTATAAATCCTTCGCTACTAAGACTGCACTAAGCACAAGCAAGGAAGGACTTAAAAACAGATCTTTTTAAAATTTTAATGTTGCACCAAGAAGAAAGTTGGTACCTGCTTGTGGGTATAATCCTATACCTTCCATAGTTGTAACTGTTCCTGGCACAGAAAAATCATCATCATAAGTAAAAGTAAAGCCGTTAGACACATACTCTTTATCAAAAACATTATTTACCAATCCAGACAATAGAATAGACTTAAATATTTTGTTGGTCTTAATCTCGTAAGTCACGTTTAGATCACTTACAAAATAGCTCTCTAATTTAGAGAAATTAGATTCTGCATTTCCCAAAAATTGCTCACCAACATACTTACTTAAAAATGAGAGTTGTAAATTTTTTAAAGGCTTATAGTTTAAGGCATTTGCAGCTACAACTTCTGGAGAAAATGAAATATCTGTTCTTCCTAAATTAACAAAAGCACCATCTCTAGACACAATAGTTTCATCATTTTTATTAGAACTTAACGTAACATTAGGTTGTAAAGAAAATTGGTTATTGATTTTAATTACAGCTTCTAACTCTAACCCTAAGCGCGAACTTTTACCAGAATTATCTCTAATAAATGCACCAACATCATCAATAGCACCAGTTAAAACTAATTGCTCGTTATAAGACATATAATAGGCATTAGCATTAAACACTAAGTTTGGGCTTTTATATCTCCAACCTAATTCAAAATCGTCAAGTTGTTCTGGTTTTACATCTGCATTATTTTCAAAGTCGCTTCTGCTTGGTTCTCTATTTGCTCTCGCATAAGAAAAATAGAAGTTATTTCTTTGGTCTAAATTATAAGACAATCCTGCTTTAGGGTTAAAAAAATCAAACGTTTTATCTATTTCAAATAATACTAAGTCAGAGCTTATTCCGCTAGTATCATAATTTACATTTCTGTATTGTAAATCTCCATATAAGCTCAACTTTTCATTTAATTGGTATGTAGCTTTAGTAAATACACTAAAATCGTATTTATCACCATCACCTTCGTAATAACGATCTCTAATTTCGCTATTACTTGCAAATTGAGCCCAAATTACTTCTCCAAAATGATCTCCATGATAAGAACTATAAAACAAACCTGTACTTAGGTCTAGCTTTTGATCTTGATAATTTACATTAGCATTTAATACGTAAAAATCATTGTCTAACCAACGTCTTCTAATAACGTCTGTTGTATTAATTGTTTCTCCTCCTATATTTATTTCTTCAAATCCATAGGTTGAAAAATCTTCATCTTCTTTAAACTGTTCAAAAAAACCACGACCATATGTATAGTTTAATCCTAAGTTTGTAGACCAATTGTTATTCAATTTTTCGTTCCAATGTAGTTGGTAGTGATCTTGACTATAATCATCAACCTCATTATCATAAAAACGTGTATTTCCATCTGCATCTGTAAATTGACCAGCAGGATTAAAGGTTCTATCGTTTTCTAAAGTTTCGGCATCAATACCAAACCACGATTGATAGGTAACTTCTTGTCCTCCAAAAATCACTCCTTTAATTAGCCTATTATCATCTACGTAAGCCCCTTGTAAAAAATACGATTTTAAATCTGAAGTTGCTCTGTCTATATATCCATTAGATTCTATATTAGACAAACGTCCAGAGATTTCAAAATGGTCATTCAATAAACCTGTACTATATTTTACAGTGTGTTTTCTAGTATTGTAGCTTCCGAAACTGTTAGCTATTTCTCCATTTGCTTCTTTTGCAACAGCATCTGTAAGGATATTAATACTTGCACCAAAAGCACCAGCACCATTTGTAGATGTTCCAACACCACGTTGTAATTGCAAACTTTCTACAGAAGATGCAAAGTCTCCTAAATTTACCCAAAACGTACCTAAGCTTTCAGAATCGTTATAAGGAATACCATTAATAGTAATGTTTGTAGATTGTGAGCTTATACCACGAACACGAATACCTGTATAACCAACTCCTGCTCCAGCATCACTAGTAGTAACAACAGATGGTAAGTAGTTTAAAAGAAATGGTATATCTTGACCTAAATTACGTTTTTCAAGTTCTTCTTTTGTGACATTAGAATGCGTAATTGGTGCGTCTTCCGCTACTCTAATCGATTTAATTAAGACTTCGTCAAGCGTTTCAGTTTTTGTGGAATCCTGCTTAATTTCTTGTGCAAAACTATTTATAGTTAATGCCGAAAATGCTAAAAATAAAGTTGTTTTTTTTAATATAGATTTCATTCGAAATACATTTAAATTACGAATAAAAAGAGGCAATTATTCTGTTAAAATAATTATTAAATAAATTTTGAAACGTTACACTTATACATAATCATATTGTTATTTTTAATTTCTTTAAATCTTTAATTTTAGACAAATTAAAGATTAACAGTAAAAACAACATTGATGACCTTATCGCACTCGTTAAAAATGTTTATTGGACATTTTATTAACGCTAGTTTCCTAAACAGCATTACCTGTTCTAGGTTCAATGGGTATGATCTCAGCCGATAATAGGCACCCCTTTTTTGAGAACAGTACAAAGGTAAATTAGAATTTTGAATTTATAATTATGTTTTTGTTTTTTTTGAATAAAAAATGTAGCTGTATTATAAAATTAACATCGTAATAATACAATTATATTATTTAAATAAAACCTAATCTAAGCTTGGCTTTCTTCGATTTACTTTACGATCAGCATTAAATTTTTTGTTTTTTAAGCGTTTTCTTATTATAGCTCTTGGAATTTTGGTTGGTTTTCTAATAGCATCCACCTTTAAAGCAGCTACTAAAATAGTGAACATACGTTTTATTGCAATTCCTTTATTTTTTAACTGACTTCTACTTTCGCCACATTGTAATATTAAGACATGGTCTTTAGTTAATCTACTTAAAAGCTTTGTTTGTATACGTGTTTTTTGATCTTCAGTTAACACTAAAGATTCTGCTACAGAAAAGGTGATTTCAATTTTTGTAGCAACTTTATTGACGTGTTGTCCACCACTACCAGAACTTTTGATAGCTTTTAATTTAAACTCTTTTTCTAAAGCAACTTTATCTAACATGCTAAGACACTTGATGTGTTGGTTTTAATAAATCGTTTACTGTTTTCACAGGATTAAAAGTTACTAAAGGCACCTCTACAAAAACAGTATTCCAGTTTGCCATACTACCATTCCACAGTCCAGGTAATTCTAACGCTTTTATGTCTTTATTTACTTTTGTTTTCATAGTAATAAAAGCGGTTTGATGGTCTACATATTTTTGCAAATCATAAATTTCGCCTTTATAATTTTTAATACTACAAACTAACTCTACAGGATTAAAATGAGTGGCATTCTTTAGTATTAACTTTTGAGTTTTAGATTTTTTATCTATTTGAGCAGATTCTACAATTTGAAGTGAAACATTAGCACCTTGATCTTTAACCCAAAAAGGACCTCCTCCAGGCTCGCCTTCATTTTCTACCATTCCGCATACACGTATTGGGCGATCTAACTTGTCTTTTAAGTATGCTATTTGATATCCTTTTGAGAACTTTTCAAATTCTGATGATATCCTTACATTTAATTTAGAAATCAAAAATTGTGCTACTTCAACTATATCTATACTTGATAGTTCTTTTTCGTCTAAATCTTTAGCATATTTAAAAGCCTGATCTCTAACTTGAAGAAGTAATCCTGCCAGCATTTTTTTTGCTTTAGCAACTTCCTCTTCATAAGTGTAAACAACTACATTATCTATGTTTTTAATAAAAATTATATCTGCATCAAGTTCTGTTAAGTTGTCCAATAAAGCACCATGACCTGAGGGTCTAAAATAAAGCTGATTATTTTCTTCTCGGATAATTTCATTTTTGGTAGAAACCGCTATTGTATCTGTAGCTTCTTTTTGATAAGAAAATGATATATTAAATTTTGTGTTTGTTTTTTTTTCTACAATCTTCTGTATTCTATTAAACTCTTCATCAAATTTATCTTTATGTTTTTCTGAAATTGTAAAATGAAGCTTAGCTTCTCCTTTTACTGATAAAAACAAAGCTGCTTCAAACAAATGTTCTTCAAAAGCACTAGCTAAATGGTCTTTATATTTATGAAATGGAAATAAACCTTTTGGAAGTGCACTAAAATTTAATTGATCCTCATCTAAAGTAGCTTTAACAAAAGCAACCAACTTCTCGTCGTTAGTTAATTGGTTATACTTTGGATTATTTTCTTGTAAATAATTTATAACTAAATCGTAAAATGGTAATTTTTCTAGACCTATAAAAAACAACGATAAATCTGAAGCTTTATGCTTATTTACATAAGCATTTAAACTTTCTTTCTTGGGTTTATAAGCTTTTAAAAAATTAAATAGAAACTTAAACATTCTAGTAGCTGCTCCAGAAGCTGGTACAAATTTTACAATGTCTAATTGTTCTTTTTTAGAGTCGTAGTTATTAATTAATTCTGATGCAGTTTTATAAGATAATTGTATTATCCCTTCACCAATAGTGGCTACTCTTTCTAAGTTAACGTGGGGTAAACCAGTTTTAAGTAGCTCTAATTGTTGTTCTACTTTTTTTAAAGTAGTTCCTTTTTTATTTATAAATTCTAAGTCTGTTTTACTAAACTGCATCCTCTTTTTTTGCTAACAATTGATTAATATATTTTATTGCTATTTCAAAACGTAGGCTTTTATTGCCTTTCAACAACACATATGGTTTTTTATGCTTAATTAAAGCATCCTCAAACACCTTAAACATAGCTTTTCTTTCTTCTGGTTTATCTCGCAAATCGTCTGCTTCCCAAGGTGTATCAATGTACGTTAAAAAGTATAAGTCGTATGAGTTTTCTAAAGCATATTTTTCTAATAGAGGATCACAAGTACCAGAATAATAAGCTTCAGAATAAACCTTAGTTTCCAACAGATCTGTATCGCAAATTAAAACAGAATCTGTTTTTTGAGACAACTCATTTTCTTGGTTCATTTGCCCTATTGCAATTGGCAACAAGTCTTTTGGTTCGCAAGTTTTTCGCTCGTTATTCCATTTGTTTTGAAGATATTCTCTAGCATATTCTGGAGCCCAAACCGAATTATAATGACGTGCCAATTGCTTAGAGAGTGTTGTTTTACCGGTAGATTCTGGTCCAAACAAAACTACTTTTAAACAATTTGACGGTTGTTGTTTAAGTGCTTTTTCCATGCTAAATATCCAAATATTGCTATAACTGTAAATCCTAAATATTGAAAACTTGTAAACGTAAATCCTTTGTAAAAATATAATGGTACCGAAATCACATCGCCAATAATCCAAAAAATCCAATTCTCTATTTTACGTTTTGCCATCAACCACATACCAACAAAGAAAATTGCAGTTGTAATTGTATCTACGTAAGCTACCCAACTGGTCCATTTATCAAAAGTTTTATAAACTAAATATACAAACACTAAAGTTGCTAAAAAGATAGCTACGCCTATCTTTTTTTCTTTGTTTGTAGTTCTAGAAATTGGTGTAATCTGATTATTATCTCCTTTTCTTGTCCAAATATACCAACCGTAGATACTCATTATAAAATAATATCCATTAATCATCATATCTCCTAAAAGTTCCCATTTTAAAAGCAAATACACAAAAATCAAGGTACTTATCATACCTGAAGGAAACACCCAAATTTTATTTTCTTTGGAAAACCAAACAGACAAAAACCCAAAAATGACGGCAATTATTTCTAAACCAATATCTAAATTAGAATAGGTAGAATATTGACCAAAAAGGAAATCAAAAATGTGGTTCATAATCGCTTCTATCGGTTTTTACAATTTTCATGGTTAATACACAAATATCTTGATTTTGGAACGATTCTTTAATTTTTTGATTCAAAAAAGGCATTAATTGATCAAAATCACCAAAAATCTGAGTACTTAATGGGTTTTCTAAAACAGTAAATTCCGAATTACGAAGCACCTTAATAAAGTCTGTAACGTGTTTTTCGTAATCATCTTGTAATGGCGACAGTGTTAAATCTACTGAAATTTTCATCAAAAAAATATTTTTAAAGACACTTCGACTGCGCTCCGTGTTACATTTATTACTCTAATTTAATTCGCTTAAAAAGTTTTCGTTTTCTTCAAAAGCAGTTCCTATTACTACTAAATCTGCTCCTGCTTTATAAGCGTTTTCTAATTGTGATTTACTTCTTATTCCACCACCAACAATTAATGGTAAGCTTAATTCTTTCTTAACAAAACTAATCATTTCTATTGGGACTGCTTGCTTTGCTCCACTTCCAGCTTCAAGATAAACTAGTTTCATCCCTAATAATTCAGCAGCTTTTGCAGTATCTGCTACTAACTGATTATTTAATGGGCTTAAAGGTTTTGTTTCGGTTACCCTTTGTACTGCTGTTACTGTACCACTTTCTATTAAAATATAACCTGTAGGAATAACTTCTAAATTGGTGTTTTTTAATAGCGAAACTGCTGCTACTTGTTTCCCGATTAAGTACTCTGCATTACGTCCAGAAAGCAACGATAAAAATAATAATCCATCTGCACTTTTGGTTATCTGTGTCACATCTCCAGGAAATAATACTATAGGTAAACTAGTTACTGTTTTTAATTCTAAGACAAGTCGTTCTGTTACTTTTTCTTCAACACTACTTCCACCAACAAAAAGATGAGATATGATAGAATTGTTAATTTTATCGGCAAATTGCGATGTTGTATTTATATCAAACTTATCTGGATCTATTAAGACAGCTAGCAGCTTTTCTTGTTTCGCTTTCGCGGAAAGTATGTCGTTGTAAATACTCATTATTCTATAACATAAGCACAAGTAAAGCCTTCAAACTCTAAATAATTGGCATTGTATTTTTTTTTCAATCCTTTATAATCAATCCAACAAACCGTTTCTGCATCATCTAAAGTAAACGGAATAACCAAAAAGTGCTCTCTAAATAGCATTCCTGGAGTTGAAAACAACTTATATAATGACTCTTTAACCCCCCAAATAACCGTTAATTTATTAATATAATCTTTTGCATCTTTATCAAGATATTCAAATTCGTATTCCACAAATTTCTTAGCAATAATTGCAATTTTATCGCGTTGCTTTTCGATATCAATACCAACTTCCTTATCGCTAATTATAACCCCAGAAAAAGTAAAACTATGCGTTATAGAAATGTACTTACCGTCTTTTAAATGAGGTTTTCCGTTTTTATCATAAAACAAATCTTGGTCTGTATAACCAAAAGCTCTTAAAAGGTGACGAACACTTAAAAACCCACGTTGATGCAACTCACTCTTCATACCCAAAACACGCTCTAAACTTCCAGTTTTTAAATCTAATGAAGACATTAAATCATCATAAGATTCTTCAATCTTCCAGATTTTAACAGTAGTTTGTGAGTTTACACTAATGGATTTATAAAGAGGCATTTAATATTCTAAATGTTATTGATTATCTTTGCAGCGCCTATGGCAGATTTAGCACTTCCTTAAGCGAATTTAACTAATTAAGTGCTAATCACAAAGGTGTTTCATTTTAAAAAAATAAAGAGAAAATAATATGAGTTCTAAAACAGTAGCTTACGTACCTAATAAGGTAAAAGATATGTCGCTTGCGGCTTGGGGAAGAAAAGAAATTAATTTAGCCGAAGCAGAGATGCCAGGCTTAATGAGTTTACGTGAAGAATATAAAAACGAGCAACCATTAAAAGGTGCACGTATTGCAGGATGTTTACACATGACAATCCAGACTGCAGTTTTAATTGAAACATTACAAGCCTTAGGAGCAGAAGTAACTTGGAGTTCTTGTAACATTTTCTCTACGCAAGATCAAGCAGCTGCAGCAATTGCAGATGCAGGAACTGCTGTATATGCATGGAAAGACATGACAGAAGAAGAGTTTGACTGGTGTATAGAACAAACACTTTTCTTTGGTGAAGATAAAAAACCATTAAACATGATCCTTGATGATGGTGGAGATTTAACTAATATGGTTTTAGATCGTTACCCAGAATTATCTGCAGGAATCAAGGGTTTATCTGAAGAAACTACAACAGGAGTACACAGACTATATGAGCGTGTTAAAAATGGAACATTAACAATGCCAGCAATTAACGTAAACGACTCTGTAACTAAATCTAAATTCGATAATAAATACGGTTGTAAAGAATCTGCAGTAGATGCTATACGTCGTGCAACAGATACTATGTTAGCTGGTAAGCGTGTTACTGTTTGTGGTTATGGTGATGTTGGTAAAGGTACTGCTGCCTCTTTTAAAGGTGCTGGAAGTATTGTTACTGTTACAGAAATAGATCCAATTTGTGCTTTACAAGCTGCAATGGACGGTTTTGAAGTTAAAAAATTAGAAACCGTTGTTGGTAATAGTGATATAGTAATTACTACTACTGGAAATAAAGATATTGTCCGTTCTGAGCACTTTGAAGCAATGAAAGACAAGGTTATTGTAGCTAATATTGGACACTTTGATAACGAAATACAAGTAGGTTGGTTAAACGAGAAACATGGTCATACAAAAGATACGATCAAACCACAAGTAGACAAATACAGCATTAACGGAAAAGATATTATCTTACTTGCAGAAGGACGTTTAGTAAACTTGGGTTGTGCAACTGGACACCCCAGTTTTGTAATGAGTAACTCTTTTACAAACCAAACTTTAGCACAAATAGAGCTATGGAAAAACAGTGCAGCATACAAAAATGAGGTGTACATGTTACCTAAGTATTTAGATGAAAAAGTAGCAAAATTACACTTAAAGAAGATTGGTGTTGAGCTTACCGAATTAGCAGATTACCAAGCTGATTATATTGGTGTAAAAGTTGAAGGCCCTTATAAGCCTGAGCATTACAGATACTAATTGTCATTCAGAGCGAAAGCGTAGAATCTCATTATATATTAAAGGAAACCCAATCAGAAATGTTTGGGTTTTTTGTTTATGGGCAATTTGCTTTTGGCAAAAAAGCCAAAAACAACCACGCTTTCCGCTATATCTTTTTCTCGTACCTCAAAAAAGGATGCCGCATCAATCCTTATTGCAAGAATACTGGCTAAAGTCATTATTATTTTCAGCACCTTTTATAACCTAAATAATTTCCTACCCTCACAGAATATAATAAAACGTTTCATGAGTTTAGAAAAGATAAATCTTATACTTAACAAATTAGAATCAAACATTAAAAACCATAGTGTTTCTAAACCAGAAATATCTAAAGGAGATGTCCCTTTGCACATAGACCAAAGTTTAAAGGTTATTAATAATGTAATAATTGCACTCCAAAAATCTAATCCCAATACATATAAAAATGACATAAGCCTATTAGGA
>JALZUT010000231.1 GCA_023300575.1 Olleya sp. | reverse complement strand
ATTTTTACAAAAATTTAAAATAGTATTAAAAAATGAACCGAGCCAAAACAAAAGGCGAACACATTTTTACAAAAATTTAAAATAGTATTAAAAAATGAAAATTGAACAAATTTATACAGGCTGTTTAGCTCAAGGTACTTATTACATAGAAAGTAACGGAGAAGTTGCTATTATTGACCCTCTTAGAGAAATACAACCTTACATAGATAGAGCAAAAAAAGACAATGCTAAAATCAAATATGTTTTTGAAACACATTTCCATGCAGATTTTGTTAGTGGTCACGTCACATTAGCTAAGCAAACAGGAGCTACAATTATATATGGTCCAAGTGCAGAAACTAATTTTGAAGCTTTAATAGCAGAGGATAATCAGGTATTTAAGTTAGGAGATATTACCATAACAGCATTACATACACCAGGACATACTTTTGAAAGCACTACGTATCTTATAAAAGATAAAAATGGTAAAGATCATGCCATTTTTAGTGGTGACACCTTATTTATTGGTGATGTTGGTCGTCCAGATTTGGCTCAAAAAGTAGGTGATTTTACCGAAAGAGATTTAGCAGGATTATTATTTGATAGTTTACGTAACAAAATAATGCCTTTAGCAGATACTATTATAGTATATCCAGCTCATGGTGCAGGTTCAGCATGTGGTAAAAACTTAAGTAAGGAAACGTTTGATACGCTAGGAAATCAAAAAAACACAAATTATGCGTTACGCGCAGATATGACAAAGGAAGAATTTATAAATGAGGTGACAGACGGTTTAATAGCACCACCAAAATACTTTCCTTTAAATGTTAAAATGAATAAAGAAGGCTACGAAGATTTAGATGTTATCATTAAAAAAGGAACACAAGCACTATCTCCAAAAGCGTTTGAAGTAGTAGCTAATGAAACTGATGCAGTGATTTTAGATGTACGTCACCAATCTGAATTTATAAAAGGACATATACCACGTTCAATTTTTATAGGATTACAAGGTGGCTTTGCTCCATGGGTTGGTACTTTAATAGCAGATGTAAAACAACCTATTTTATTGGTGGTTGAAGCAGGCAAAGAAGAAGAAGCTATTACACGTTTATCTCGTGTTGGTTTTGATAATACTTTAGGTTATTTAGAAGGTAGTTTTGAAGCTTGGAAACAAGCAGAAATGGATTGCGATACTTTAACATCAATAACTGCAGAAGACTTTGAAAAACGTTATGCAGACAATAAAAACCATATTTTTGATGTTAGAAAACAAGGCGAGTTTACGGCTGAACACATTGATGGTGCAAAACATACACCGCTTAGTTTTTTAAATGATTACCTATCACAATTTCCAGATGACAAACCGTTTTTTGTGCATTGTGCAGGTGGTTACAGATCTGTAATTGCTTCATCAATTTTAAAAAGTAGAGGTATACATAATTTAATTGATGTTGCAGGAGGTTATGGAGCAATCAAAAATACAGCAATCCCAAGAACAGACTATGTTTGTCCATCAACATTAAAATAAATATTTAAGTTTTTAGTTAAAAAAAGAACAACCTTGGTTGTTCTTTTTTTAATGATATACCATGTTTAAGAGTAGTTTTAATTCAATATAAAATGGCTAAATTTTCAGAAATAATAAATAAAGACATCCCGGTTTTAGTAGACTTTTTTGCGACTTGGTGTGGGCCTTGTAAAACATTGGGTCCAATATTGGAAGAGGTAAAAGAGTCTTTAGGTGATGCTGTTTCAATAATAAAAATTGATGTGGATAAAAACGAAGCTTTAGCAACAAAATACCAAGTAAGAGGTGTGCCAACACTATTATTGTTTAAAAACGGAAAGCAAGTTTGGCGAGAGTCTGGTGTGTTTCAGAAAAAAGACCTTATCACTATTATAAAAACGTCTAGTTGATGGATTTAAATAAAACGTTTTGGGACAATAGGTACAAAACAAATGATACGCGGTGGGATTTAGGCGAAATTTCTCCGCCTTTAAAAGCCTATTTTGATCAATTATCAAATAAGAACCTTAGCATTTTAATTCCTGGTGGTGGTAATAGCCACGAAGCAGAGTACTTACATTATAAAGGGTTTAAAAATGTTTTTGTTGTTGATTTATCTCAAACTGCATTACAAAATTTAAAAACCAGAGTACCTTCATTTTTGTCATCATATCTTTTACAAGCTAATTTTTTTGATTTAGATATGACTTTCGATTTAATTATCGAACAAACCTTTTTCTGCGCAATAGACCCTAAATTACGTCCAGCTTATGCAACAAAAGCATTTGAAATGTTAGATATAAAAGGTAAGTTAGTGGGTTTGCTTTTTGATGTACCTTTAAACGATACACATCCTCCTTTTGGAGGTAGTGAAACAGAATATGTTGAATATTTTAAGCCTTATTTTGATACTAAAATAATGGAAAAAGCACATAACTCTATAGAATCAAGAGCAGGTAGAGAGTTGTTTTTTAGTATTCAAAAAAAAAATAATTCTTCTATTAGTTTTAAGTAACAAAGGTTACTAATAAAGTAAATTTACTTTACTTTCTTTGTCAAAAAAATTTATAATGATAGTAAGTCCCTTACCATGGTTTATAGCTGGACCATTAATAGCAGTTATTATGTTTGTTTTAATTAGATTAGGTAAACAATTTGGTATGTCTTCAAACCTTAGAACGTTATGTACCATTTCTGGTGCTGGTAATTATTCCGAATTTTTTAGATTTAATTGGAAAGATAGTATTTGGGGATTAGTCGTGCTTTTAGGAGTAGTATTTGGTGGTGTTTTTGCTTTTCAAGTATTAAAAGTTGAGCCTCCAATTATCAATACAGAAACTGCAAGTCAATTAAAAGAAATGGGCTTTAATAGTGTTAACCAATCATATTTTCCAACCGAATTATTTAGTACTTCTTCTTTATTTGCCATTAAAGGTTTTGCAATACTATTGATATCAGGTTTTTTAGTTGGTTTTGGTTCGCGTTATGCAGGTGGATGTACTTCAGGACATGCTATTTCTGGATTAAGTAATTTACAAAGACCCTCACTAATTGCTGTTATAGGCTTTTTTATAGGTGGCTTAATAATGGTTCATCTTTTATTCCCTTTAATTTTTTAATATGAAAAAATACATCGCATTTTTTATAGTTGGTTTTCTTTTTGGTATCCTGTTAATAGTATCCGAAGTTGCTTCTTGGTTCAGGATTTATGAAATGTTTCAATTTAAAAGCTTTCATATGTATGGTATTATTGGTTCTGCTGTTTTAGTAGGCTTAGGCTTGGTACAATTAGTAAAGCGTAAAGATTTAAAAACATTTGATGGACAGTCAATAACCATAAAACCAAAAGAAAAAGGGTTTATCAATTATCTTATTGGTGGTATTATATTTGGTTTAGGTTGGGCATTAGCAGGAGCATGTCCAGGACCAATGTATGCTTTAGTTGGTTCAGGTTTTATTAGCATTTTAGTCTTAATTTTTGGTGCTCTTTTAGGCACATTTGTTTATGGGTTATTAAAGTCTAAACTACCTCATTAACAAGTATTTGTATTTTTATTTGTAACAATTTAAGTAATTATGCGTCTTATAGTTGTAAGTCATTAATTAAATGAGTTATAAATAGTATTCATCAAATCAAATCAAAATGAACTGAGCCTTTTTTGGCGAACACATTTTACAAAAATTTTCAATAAGAAATCAAAATGAACGAAGACAGACAAATTTTAGTACTAACCCATTTAAGTCAATTAATAACTTTAGTTGTAGGTTTTGGAAGCTTAATTTTACCATTAATTATTTGGTTAACGCAAAAGGACAAAGTCTACCAAATGGATGCACATGGTAAAAATATTATAAACTTTCAGATTAGTTTAGTTATTCTATATATAATATGTGTACCGCTAATTTTATTATTCGGACTTGGTTTTCTAGGCTTTTTTGTTCTGGGATTAGTCTCAATTATTTTTCCTATTATAAATGCAATTAAAGCCAGTAATGGCGAAAACCCAACATACCCTTTATCTTTTAATTTTATTAGTTAGTTATATTAAGTTGATAAAGATAAAAACGCAACCCATAGGGTTGCGTTTTTTAGTTTAGCTAAAACAGTGTTTTTATAGCATAAAAGTAATGCATACAAAAAAGCCGAAATTCGTTAAAAATTCGGCTTTTTAGTCTTGTATTTTGATCTTTTCTTTCTAGCTATTCAACATAACAGGCATCACTAGCATTGTTACTGTTTCGCCTTCATCTAAATCATCAATAGGAGTTAAGATACCAGCTCTGTTTGGCATACTTAATTCTAATTGTACTTCGTTAGCGTTTAGGTTATTTAGCATTTCTGTTAAAAAGCGACTGTTAAAACCAATTTGCATGTCGTCTCCCTGATAATCACAAGTCAAACGCTCTTCTGCTTTGTTTGAGTAGTCTATATCTTCTGCCGAAATATTTAATTCTGCTCCAGCAATTTTTAATCTAATTTGATGTGTTGTTTTGTTAGAGAAAATACTAACACGACGTACAGAATTTAAAAATTGTGTTCTGTCAATAGTTAATTTATTCGGATTTTCTTTAGGTATTACTGCTTCGTAATTAGGATATTTTCCATCAATTAACCGACAAATTAAAACCGTGTTTTCAAAAGTAAATTTAGCGTTAGAGTCGTTATACTCAATAGTTACTTCTTCTTCGCTAGCTGCTAAAATTCCTTTTAAAAGATTTAAAGGTTTTTTAGGCATAATAAACTCGGCAACCTGAGATGCTTTAACGTCTGTACGACCATATTTAACTAGTTTGTGTGCATCTGTTGCTACAAAGGTTAAACCATCTGTAGAAAACTGAAAGAACACACCACTCATCACTGGGCGTAAATCGTCATTACCAGCAGCAAAAATAGTTTTGTTGATAGCAGTTGCTAAAATATGTCCTGGCATTTTTGTGTTACTAGGATCTTCTAAACTAACAGATTTTGGAAACTCGTTACCATCTGCATACGCTAGTGCATATTTACCATGATTAGAGCTAATTTCTACTGTATTATTTTCTTCAATAACAAACGTTAATGGTTGCTCCGGAAACGTTTTTAAAGTATCTAAAAGTAAACGTGCAGGAATTGCAACACTACCTTCGTTATCACTTTCTATATCCAACACCGCAGACATAGTAGTCTCTAAATCGCTTGCAGATACAGTTAATTTATTTTGATTGATTTCGAATAAAAAATTATCTAAAATTGGTAATGTATTCGAGTTATTTATGACACCTCCTAAAACCTGTAATTGTTTTAGTAAATAGGTACTGGATACAATAAATTTCATTATTTATTTGCGTTATGTTCTGTTAATATTACTATTACAAAGATATTGTTAATGTGCTTAATTAAGAAACAAACTTATCAACACTTATTTAGCGTATTTTTTTCTTCTAAAGTAGTTAAACCCAAATCCAAAAACACCTAATAAAATCAATGGTAATAAGATGTTTGTTAATTGCCATTTTGTTTTTTCTTCAGTAATTTTTTCTGGATTTAAAAAGGCAACCGCAATTTCTTTAGATCTAATGTTTATAAGTCCAGTATCGTCTAAAAGGTAATTGGCAACATTGACTAAAAATTCTTTATTACCAAAGGTTTGCCCAGTATATTTATCAAAACCTAGTTCTTCAACTCCGTTTTTACCAACTTCATTTTTAATAACATCACCATCAGAAATGACTACCATTTTGGTTGGCTGACTTTCATCTTTATTTCCCGAAACTTTAAAAGGTTTCACCCTGTTTTTATATACCGAAGTAAATTGACCTTCTAACAAAACAGCTAGTGTTTGTGGGCCTTTATTAAATGTTTTAGGATCTAATTGGTCATTAACCATATCTAAACTAATTTCGCGAGGTGTACCTTCTAACTTAGTTAAAGGAGCAGACTGTAATAAAATTGTTTTTTTAGTAGCATTTTTAAGTGTGTCCATTGGATTTGCAAAGTCAAACCTTAAAAAATCTAAGTTATTTACAATCGGATGCTTTGAATTTCCTTTTGCTAAAGGTGAATATACCCATGGATAACTCTGAAATTTACTGTTACTACCTTCTCCAGATGCTAAAGTAATAGGTGCAGAGTACATAGAACTTACAATTAACGGGTTGATACGCACACCGTATTTGAAGAAAAAATCGGTCAAATTTAAGTCCATTGGTATGGCAACGCTTTTGCCTAAGTCGTTGTATAAACTATCTTGACTCATGGCTACTTTTTCCATTAACCATAGGCTTTTTCCTCCATTCATGGTGTATTGGTCTAAAACGTATTTTTCTTCTTCTGTAAAAGCCTCTACTGGTTTAGCATTTATGATTAAATCATAATCCTGTAATTTTTTAAGCGTGCTTTCTGCATTGTTTGTTACACTATCTAAAGTAAAAGGTGCAATAAAGTAATAGTCTTTTAGCGTTTTGATATAATCTGCTATGTAACGGTTTTGTAATTGTCCATTTCCTTTTAAAACAGCAATTTTACGACGTTTAGGATTAACTAGTTTACTTAATCCATCTGCTAATGCATATTCTAAATTTTGTACCGAATTACTAACTAATTGTTGTTGTGAAGCCCCAATTATGTTTTTCACTAAAGGAATTTTTACCGTTGCATCATTATAACTTGCTAAAGCCCAAGGAAAGATTACTGCTTGACTAGATTTTCCGTTTTCTTTTACATTTAATTGCATAGGTATTAAACCACGTGCGTTTAATTGCTGAATCCTTTGATCGCGAGTTGCTTGGTCTTCAATAGGGTTTATAAAACTGAACGTTATATTGGCGTTATAAGCTGTAAATTCTTCTAGAAGTTGTCTGGTTTCGGTCTTTAGTTTCCTAAATTCTGACGGGAAGTCTTCACCTTCTAAAAACACATCTATAACAACAGGAGATTCTACTTTATCTAAAATATCTAAAGCAGATTGGTTAAGTGTAAAACGTTGATCTGATGTTAAATCAAAACGCTTATAAAGGTTGTTACTAATAACGTTAATAGCAATTAGTCCAAGTAGAAGTAAGCCTATGTATTTGACGGTTTTATTCAAAATCTTTTTCCATTTTATAGGTTCTTATTCCGATTACAATACCTTTTTTAAATTCTATTTCTAAACATTCTTGTTGGTTATTAAATGCACCTGGTTTAAAACCTAAATTATAATTCCATAGGTCATTAGATTTAACTTTAAAGAACCCATTTACACCCAACCATTCTAGTTTACCAAAATCTGTTTCAATTTTTGCTTTTGTTTTACCAATTAGCTGATTTTCGTTATTTAATTGATCCATCATTTCAAAACGAAGTTCTGGAAATTCTGCCCAATTTTCAGCATTAAAATATTTTTGGTGATGATAACTACTAAAAATATTTAGCATTGGATAAAACATGTAAAAGTAGAGTATTGGTGTCACCAATATACTAACCAATAAGCTTATCCACTTGTTGTTACCGATGGTTTTTATAAATAGCCAAGCCAATATAAAAACGATAATAAACGATAGTATTAGTCCAAATGTTATAACCATTACCCTTTTTTTATGTTTAATTTGGTTAATGTAATAAACAATACAGTTATACTTAAAAAGTAAATGATGTCTCTAGTATCTAAAACGCCACGACTGATGCTTTTATAATGTGCATTCATACCCAAGTTTTCTATAAAATTGCTAGAAGTTACGTCTGCAATACCTTCAAAACCAATATAAAAAAATAAGCATAAAAAGACTGAAACAATAAACGCTACAATTTGATTGTCCGAAATTGTTGAAGTAAATACACCAATAGCTGTGTAGGTTGCAATTAAGAACAATAGTCCAAAATAAGAACCCAAAGTACTACCAAAATCTAAGTTACCAGTTGGATTACCTAATTGATAGACTGTATAAACGTAAAGTAGTGTTGGTATTAATGCTATTAGTATTAAAACAAATGCGCCAAAATATTTTCCTAAAACTAATTGTAATGTGCTAATGGGTTTGGTTAGTAAAAGCTCTAAAGTACCTTGTTTTTTCTCGTCACTAAAACTACGCATCGTCACAGCAGGAATCAAAAACACTAATATCCAAGGAGCCAATAAAAAAAACGGTTGCAAATCTGCAAAACCATTGTCTAATATGTTGAATTCGCCTTTAAAAACCCATAAAAACAGCCCGTTTAGCAATAAAAATATAGCAATTACCAAATAACCTATTGGTGAAGCGAAGAAGGAATTTATTTCTTTTTTTAGGATTGCGAGCATGCTCAATTTTTAGTTTATTTGATTTTTATTGATGTGTTTATTTGTCTTAAATTTAATAATTCATTTTACCAGCAGAGTAGTATTTTATAATTATTACTTAAGCGAAGCAAGCTTATCTAAACTCCAAGCTTCAGGTTTAGCATTAAATAAAGGTTTTGTTTTTGCCCAAATACCTTTAAATAATTCTGAGTTTCGATAGTTTTCTAAATCACTTTCATCGTTCCAATAACTATACGTAAAAAAAACGTTACTATTGTGTTTATCTCTGTAAAGTTCTAGCAATTGATTGCCTTTAAACCCTCTTATTTTATCTTTAACAGTTTCAAAATTAGCTAAAAAGGTGTCAATATTAGCTTCATCAAAACTTAATTTTACAATTCTTACAAACATTAAAATTATTTTATTTTCCGCACTTCTACTGCGCTCAGTGTAAACTACGGAAATCTTATTTTTTTTTAAACTTCTTCTCGATACACCTCGATAAAAATCGGGACTCTCAAACTGACGTTTCCTATATTATTTATTTTACAAAATTAATCGTCACAGTATCACGTAAGGCTAATCCCATTAGTGAACTGGCACTTCCAACTGTTTGGTTATTACTTTTGTAAATCGCAATTTCTAAATAGTTAGAGCTGTTAAACACCACCAAACCACGACCTTCATCATTACGTTTACCTTCTGGTGTTTCAAAATTTATAATATCACTGTATTTTGTGTGTATTTTTTTAAACTTATAATTTCTGGCAGAAACTTCGTAATCTCTTCCTTTTTGTAGGGTTTCAAAAAACGATTTTTTAATGTTTGTTATAACATTTCCGTAGTTATCAATATAAATAATACTCCCAATTATTTGTGTTTTTTCGTCGTTAACGTAAGGCACTAAGTTTTTAATTGGTTTTATCTCGTTTATTGTTTTTCCTATAACTTCTAAAGTACCACCTCGTGCAACATGACAAGCCACTTTAACAAAGACATCTAAAACCGGAAAACTACTTTCTATTTTATCGTGTATATTAATCTCTACAATCTTGGAAGGTGCAATTTCATTAGCAACCATACTCATAATTCCGTTATTAGCACACACAAAATAATGATCGTCTAATTGGACTGCAATATGTTTGTTTTCTGGACTGATTTCAGAATCTATACCAATAACATGAATCGTTCCTTTTGGAAAACTACTATATGCATTTTGAATAATATAAGCAGCTTCGGCAATGTTAAATGGCGAAACAGAATGTGAGATATCAACAATTTTAACCTCAGGCAATTCACTGTAAATTGCACCTTTTGTAGCGCCAGCAAAGTGGTCCTTCTCTCCAAAATCTGTGGTTAGTGTTATTATTGACATGTATTATTGTTGATATTTTTTTAACATAGAACACATAAAAATTATGTAAATTTGTTAGGTTAGCATCACAAAAACAAAACTAAGAAAATTGTATAGATTAATTTAAAAATTTGTAGCTTTTGAATGAAATAATTATTGAACTTGAAGAGATCTCTCCAAAAGAATTTTTTGGAACAGGAAATGAAAACATCACATTACTAAAAAAATACTTCCCGAAGTTAAAAATTGTAGCAAGAGGAAATAAAATAAAAGCGTTTGGTGACCAAGAGCTACTTGAAGAGTTTGATCGCAGAATAAACATGCTATTAACCCATTTTGCTAAATACAATAAACTAGATGAAAATGTTATAGAACGTGTACTAACTAGTCAAAGTAGTGATGATTATACAACATCAGAAAAAAGTGGCGAAGTTTTAGTACATGGTGCAAACGGTAAACCCATTAAAGCCATAACAGCCAACCAACGTAAAATGGTAGAACTGATGCGTAAAAACGACATGGTATTTGCTATTGGTCCAGCCGGAACCGGAAAAACATACACAGGAGTTGCGTTAGCAGTAAAAGCATTAAAAAACAAAGAGGTTAAACGTATTATTTTAACACGTCCTGCTGTAGAAGCTGGAGAAAATTTAGGTTTCCTTCCAGGAGATTTAAAAGAAAAATTAGATCCATACATGCAACCGTTATACGATGCGTTACGTGATATGATTCCTGCCGAAAAATTAACACAATACATAGAAAACGGAACTATACAAATTGCGCCATTAGCTTTTATGCGAGGACGTACTTTGGATCACGCATTTGTTATTTTGGACGAAGGACAAAATACAACACATGCACAAATGAAGATGTTTTTAACCAGAATGGGTAAAAGTGCCAAGTTTTTGCTAACAGGTGATCCTGGACAAATAGATTTACCACGTCGTACCATTTCGGGTTTAAAAGAGGCTTTACTTATTTTAAAAGGAGTAGAAGGTGTAGGTATGATTTTTCTAGACGATAAAGACGTGGTACGTCACAAATTAGTCAAGAAGATTATTGCTGCTTATAAAAATATTGAAAATACAGATTAAAAAAGTAGATAGTGTTTAGAGTTCATTCAATTATTAAATAGAAAACTATTGTCATACTGTGCATTACTGAAATAAATATATATTTTCCATAAAAGCAGCTAAGCGTAGCTTAACGAAGTGT
>JALZUT010000230.1 GCA_023300575.1 Olleya sp. | reverse complement strand
ATCTGTAGTTTGTATTAATTGCGACTCGCCTTCAAGATCAATTTTACCATCTAGTTTAAGGTAATGCGTAACAGTTAATCCGTTTCCATAATTTGATGCTGTGTTACCAGACAGCTCTATTCTATTTGACTTAACATTTAAACTTAATACAGATCTATTACCATTATTAGAAACGGGTAATATATTATTGTTTAAAGTAATATTATGATTTGTTTCAATAATGTTCCAGTCTACTGTAATATTTGGATCAACAATAGATGTTGAGCCTGGAATGCTTTGTAGGTTTCCGTTTAGCCAAGAAGATGTGGTGTCCCAATCTCCATTAGTTGTTGTTTGATATGGAAGAGGTGCAGTTTGATGATCTACCGTATTTAAATTCCTTATTGCTCCTTGATTACTGTTTCCAGATTCATCATTTATATTTGTATAAGTAAATATTGACATTGGGTAATAAGCAGCCAAGTCTGTCCAACTAATTGATGCTATATCATTTTTAGTAATACTATTTGGAACTATTTTTCCATTTACAAATGAAGTGTTATCAAGGATTTCCTGATTCATTATGTACCTTAACTGTTCAATATTTAAGGCAACATCCCAAACTCTTACTTCATCTATATTTCCAGCAAAATAAGCTGTTGTATTAGGGTCAAATCCATCAGCAGCTGCAATTAAGAATTTTTGTGAGGTTGCAATAGGGTTAGGAATTGAAGATGCAGTAGTATCAGCTATACCATCAATATAAAGTGTTGTAGTTCCGTTATCATAAATTACGGCTACTTGATGCCATTCATTTTCTGGTATTGCTACTGATGATGTTAATGTTGAGGCGCCACCATTGAAACTAAATACTAATCTACCTGTTCCACTAATTTTTAAATCATAACCTTCGGTATCATTAAAGTTTCTTTTTGAAAGAATTGATGCATTTGTAGTTCCAACGTCTCTTTTTATCCAAGCAGATATTGAAAATTCAGTTGAATTTAAATCTAGATTATCTTCAACTTCAACATAATCTAAAGCACCATCAAAATAAATAGAACGTTCTACAATAGTTTGTGGTGCAAAACCAAATGTTATGTATTTTGTTCCATCAAAATTATAAGTTGTTTCTAGATTAGAACCATTTAAAGACATAACTCGGTAATCTGCAGTAGGATCGAAAACTTCAGTACTTGATACAAACATTAAGTAATCTCCAGGAGGACTAATATTTCTTACTGTATTTTGTGGGATAGAGATTTTTACTTTTCCAATATCACTTCCATTTTCTACAACTTTCCAAATACGTTGCATACCTAAAAAACTAACAGGGGTAGATAAGTCAGAAATACCAGCACTCAGATCTACAGCTATAGTATTAGGAGTAGCATTTAAACTAGCATTGTTGTCTCCCCAAACTAAATAATCTTTATCATTTAGGGTATTTGTGTTTGTAGATTTATTTAAATTGTTTGTGTCATAGATATCTGTTAATCCTATAGTTAATATTCCTTCTATTGGACCATCGCTATCAGTTTGATCATTAACACTACTTGATTGTTTTTGATTTAAATTAGCGTCATCATCTCTACCAATTCCTGCAATATTATAATTATAATTATTATTATCAGAAGCATCCCAAATTATATTTCCTGAACTATCTACATAATCTTGAGATGTACCATTTATACCTAGTGTAATACCATACTTAATGGCTAGATAAGATTGTACACGGTTTCTTTGATCTGTTAAATCAGTATCACTTAATCTAGAAGAAAATGTAATTACTTCTGCTATTCTACCACCAAAACTGCCATTAAAATGCTGACTTCTTCCAATCCAATATTTAGAATCGTTTATTGAGGTAAAGTCTGAAGCATCTGAAGTTGTTGAACCAATTTGGTTTGCATTTAAAAACAACTCAATGTCTGAATTTGAAATGTTATGCCTAGTGTTGTAAATTCCTATTTTTGATAGATCGGTTGATCCAGTTGTTTCTGCTCTACCATAACCTGCATCAATACCTGTTGAGGTACCAATGCAATATGCAAATGTTTCTCCAACAAAACGTTGCGAAAAATCCCCAAAACCAAAACCAGTAACATCTTCTGAATAAGTTTCTTCTGTTGGGTCATGTCCTGTAAAGGTATCCATAGGAAACATAGTAGTTGTAATAGGAGAATCTGGAACAAGAACTATAAATATGTCATTACTATTAAATCCACTTGTTCCGCTTAATTCATCTCTAGTATTAATATATCTTAAATCTCTTCCAGCAGTATTAAAGTTGTTTTCAAATTCAATTACTGGATTAAAATTAAAATTATTTGTAGAGTTATCTTTGTAAACTGGTTCTTGTCCAGTTACTGTAGTACTTGCATTATTTCCTTTACCATTATCTACCCAAGTAGATACGTTTGATCCGTCTGCTACTGCTGCTGTGGTCCCATCTATTAAATCTGCGCGTAACCAAAGATCTAGATTAGAGTTTATTCCACCAGGACCGTTAATTAGTGTTTTAAAGGTTGTGCCAGTAATTGTAATTAAATCTATATATAGATCATCATTCTGGTTGCTTGCATCACTTCTTAACCTAAATTGTGCAGTAGGTAAAACAGGAAAAGTGTAGTCTGTTTTTAATATTGTAACCGTTTTGCTGTAAAAAGAATTTGAAAAATCATCTCTTAAAAAATCTCCTTGATTAGTTCCTGCTATATCATAAGCTCTAAACGAAGCAATTATGGTCCAAGTTGGAGAACTAAGATCTGTTTTGTACTCAACATGAAACCTTTCATTGGCTTCAAAGTCTCTAGAAGTAAAAAAGAATTTAAAATCTACTTTATCATAAGTGTTTAAAGAGAAGTTAGGAGAGGTAAATGAAGAAGCAGTACCAGAATTGTCTTCTATATTTAAAGACCAATTTCCAGAATAAGCAAAAGTAGAATTATTTGTTCTTCTGGCTCTATTACCACCATCTATCCAGCCTTGTAATCCTGATTCAAAATCATAAGACCCTATAGTTGTCTGAGCAAAAATAAAGTTTACACTTGTTAAAAACAGAGTAAACACAATTATTTTAAAATAGTATTTATTTTTCATAATCGGTTAAGTATTAATTTTGGGGCTAATTATTGCGACTTGTAAAAGTGAGCTTTATAGATTCTATTATTTAATTAATTTTTTAATAGTGATAGAATTAGTATCATGATCTGTAATTTTTAATACGTATGTCCCACTAGATAATGTGGCTAAATTTGAAATATTTAATGTGCTTGATGATGTATCAGTATTTTGAGATTGATACATTAAACGACCGCTTATGTCAAATAAAGTTACACTATAATTAGAGAGTTGTTTTTCAAATTTAATAGTAATTGAATCATTAAAAGGATTAGGATAAATGCTTAAACCATCCAAAACGTTTTCTGTAACACCAAGCGTTTGCTCTATAATATTTACTGTGTAATCTTCAACTTCTCCAAAAGAGAAAGTCTCACAACTAGTAGATAGGGCATTATATTTCATAGAAACTCTCATTCTAGTAGTGCCAATTTTAGCATCAGAAGGTATCGTAATATTGCCAGTAACATTGTTTTGTGATGGTACACTTGATAATACGTTTTCTCCTGCATCATCAAAATCACCATCTTTGTTAAAATCAATCCAAACCACTACTGCTTCGTTAAATAAAGTACCTGTCCAAAATTTAGTAACTGTAATTGGTGGAGATGAGTTTTTATCAATATCAACAACCATTGAAGTAAAATCTGAATAACCAGATGTAGTTGAAGCAGTTGTGTCATTGTCTAAGGTGTTAAGTTGTACTCTTCCAATAAATTCATCAGTTACACTATTTCCTTGAGAAGCACAATAAGTAATTTGTGTAGTGGTAAAGTCTTCAGTATTGCTGTAAGTAGAATTTGACGATACACATTTAGATCTTACCTGAACATTATAATCTGTTTGCGGTGATAAATCTGTTATTGTATAACTTGTAGTTGTTAAGTCTGGGATAGTAGTCCAAGTACTTGCAGTATCTTCTTTAAATCTTAGATCATAAGTTGCAGAAGGTATTACATCCCAAGTTATTGTTGCTTCTGTTCCAGTTATAGATCCTACAGAAATATTTGTTGGTACAGATGTAACACAAGGAATTTGTATACTTATTATTTTAAAATCATCAAAATAAAACCCTGAAGAAGTAGTTGAGTAGTTTTCAGATTCGTTTTCTGAATCTGATCTAAATCTAAATCTAAATTGAGCAGTTGTTGCACCAACTAAAAATGAATTATTTGATCCATTTATTGTAATTTCTTCCATTACCCAATTGTCCATTGTATCTCCATCATAAACTTGTCCAGAACTATTATTGCCTTGAAACGCTTCGTCTGTACTAGATTTTAAAGTATGATCATTAGTGTTAGAAGACGATTCTGGTTTTGTGTAATTACCACATAATGTCTGCCAAGTAGATCCGTTTGTTGACCCTTGTATTTCTACAAAATCAAAATTACGTTCTATGTCCCATTTTGTATAAAATTGGACTAAAACTTCTGAAGAGTTAGCTAAGTTGTAGCTACTTGAAGTTGTTAAAGTTTTGGTTGCATTATTTGCATAAGGTATTGCGTTACCGTCTTTTATAGCAGTTGTGTTAGAATACCCATCTGTAGAAGTAGTCCAACCTCCAGAATTTGTCCAACCGCTTAAACCATTTATATCAGGATTATGACAAAATAAAATTGTTGGTTGGTAGTATTTTTCAAAATCAGCTTCGTAAATGACACCACTATCATTAGATAGTGCTACTTTATATTCAATTTTGTCATTTGCAGCAATACTGCTAGCAAGTTGTAATTGAGCAGTTACAACTCTATGTTCTAAAACAGCCATTCCTGTTTGAGTAACAGGCGATGTAATACTAACAATGTTTGATGATATTGGAGTTACTGTTAATGTAAAGTTACTTGCTGTTTGTCCAACACGTTCTATAGCAAAATCTAAATTTGTGTTATTATCTATTGCGCTTTGTGTTAAGTCATGTAATTTGGCATATTTACCACCATAATAAGCATTCATAAAAGAAATTCTGACAGATCGTTTAGCTATAGGTATAATTTCATTTGGATTTGGCCAAAAACCAGTACTACCATGTTCTGGAGTTGTTGCTAAAATGTTTTGAGAGCAACCTGTAGAATTATTACTGTCTGCATTACCACCAAGCATCCAGTCGTCTGCAATACCATTAGCAGGAGTAAATATTGTTGCACCAGATACATATCTATTAAATTTTGTCATATCTGCGTGCCATCTGTGCATTTCGTCTTCTCTACCAGAGACAAAACCAGGATTACCACCATATGGATGCGGAATTGTGTTTGCAAATGAATGATTCCAGATTGCAGTTTTAAAACCTCTACTATTAATAAAATCAACCATTATTTGTGTTTCTGGTTCTGAAGCAGCACTTGGTCCTCTATAAGAATCGCTAGAAGGTGTTCCAGAAGAACCACTACCAGCACTTCCCCAGAAATAATCAAAATTTCTATTTAAATCTACACCTCTTGCAGAAGTAGTACTATTTGTACTACCAGTATTAGGTCTTAAATTTTTACGTTGCAATCCACCACCAGTAGAGCTTAAACGCTCATTCCATCTTAATCCATCAGGATTAACAGCTGGTACAAAGTATAATTCATTATTATCAACTAATTCTTTAACACCAGGGTCTGTGTCATAATTTTCTATTAGATACCACATAAAATAGATGTTACTCATTAATGCACTTACTTCTCTAGAGTGGATCATTGATGTAAATAACATTTGTGGTTTTGTTCCTTCTGTAGTACTTGACTCGTTACCTGTAATTCTTACATAATATATAGTATCAGGATTCCATCTATGATTAGATGGTCCGATTCCTTGATACGTTTGACCGTTGTTTGTAATATTTGAAGCTGGATTTCCCCAAGTGGTTTGACCTGTAGGAGACGCATCTTGTTTTGCAGATACTATGTTTAATCCGTTACTAACAGAGTAGTTACGCATGTCATCAAGTTCAGATTTCATTTCGGCTAATGTTAAACACCCACCCATACTTCCTAAATTAAAATTATTAGGTATAGTCCAATCTACTTCTTCGCAACCATTGTATTGAAGTGCATTGTCCATTATTACATTAGTAATAGAGCTTCTTTCGTTAGAATACTGAGTGTTAGTTTTGTTTTTTGCAACCTCTAATTCTAAAATTGCTTTTGGTAAATTTTGTTCTGCACGCTCTTTGTAAAATTTAGAAACATCTTCTTTAGTAATAGTATAAGGGACACCAGTAGCATTTAAAATGCTTAGATCTTGTTCTGATATTTCTATTTCAATAGCATGCTTACCAAAATCGGCACCACATCTAAAGTCAATACCTTGAGCTACTAAAAGATTAATTTGATTCTGATTAGGATTGTTTAATTTGACAGATTTAAATTTGTCTTGTCCAAAAGAAATTGAACATAATAAAGTAAAAACTGCAATAAGTGTAATTTTTTTCATGATTTAAGGATCTTGAACTAATTTATTTAGGTTGCTAAACTAATAAAAATATCCATAAAAAGCAAAAAAACACGATAAAGAGTAATTTGTATTATTATATATTTGAAAATCAAGACTTTAGATTTAGAGTATTTTACCGGTAAAATACATTTTTAACAGTTTAAGTGTAATTTTAGTGATTTTAAATTAAATTTTAAGCATTAAATAGTCCTGTGTAAAAATGTAATACTAAATAAAATGTATTATTTTGGTCGACAATTATTAATAGAATTGTTTTAGACCTTTAAACAAAATACAACTAACATATAATTAATTTAATGAAAATACTAGTAACAGGAGGATTAGGTTTTATCGGATCACACGTTGTGGTAGAGTTACAAAATGAAGGTTTTGAAGTCATTATAATAGATGATTTATCAAACACGACTACTGCTGTTTTAGACGGTATTGTAGCTATTACAGGTAAACAACCAATTTTTGAAAATCTAGATTTAAGAAATAAATTATTAGTTGAAGATTTTTTTAAACGGTATCATGATGTTGCAGGTGTTATTCATTTTGCAGCTTCAAAAGCAGTAGGAGAGAGTGTAGAAAACCCGTTGTTGTATTATGAAAACAATTTAAACACATTAATATATCTATTACAGCAATTACAGAATAAAGAAGAAAGTCACTTTATTTTCAGCTCGTCTTGTACAGTTTATGGACAGGCCGATATATTACCTGTAACAGAAGATGCGCCAATTAAACAAGCAGAATCTCCTTATGGTAACACCAAACAAATTGGTGAAGAAATTATAAAAGATACGTGTAAAGCTGTAGATGGACTAAATGCTATAGCATTACGCTATTTTAATCCTATTGGAGCACATCAATCTATAAAAATAGGCGAATTACCAGTTGGAACACCCCAAAACCTAGTGCCTTTTATTACCCAAACTGCTATTGGGTTAAGACCAGAATTATCAGTTTTTGGTAACGATTATCCAACAGAAGATGGCACATGTCTAAGAGATTATATTCATGTAGTAGATTTAGCAAAAGCACATGTTACTGCATATAAGCGTTTAGTAAACAAAAAAAATGAAACCAATTTTGAGTTTTTTAATATTGGCACAGGAACAGGCTCTTCTGTATTAGAGGTTATTAATGCTTTTGAAGCAGTAACTAATACAAAACTAAATTACAAAATAGTAGATAGACGACCAGGTGACATTATAGAAGCTTATGCAGATACAACTAAAGCCAATACAGTATTAGGTTGGAAAGCTAAATCTAGTTTGGAAGAGGCTTTACTTTCTGCCTGGAAATGGGAGCAAGAGGTGAGGAAATAAGAGTAATTATTATAATATAAAAAAGTTAAGACTTAAGTCTTGACTTTTTTTTGTTTTACTGGTAGCTAGTAGTGTGACGAGATCACTAGACCTTTTAGTTGTAAAATTATTCAGTAAATTTATTAGCTAGTCCACGATGTGTTTTTAAAATTGTATGCAATCCTAAGCAGTTTAAAATTAGTGGTTAAATACCGTATTGCACTGTAATTTAGAGACCATTCTTTAAGTCTTAAAGTGTCTAAATAATTTTTTTATTAAATACTGTTTTAGACTACAACTTAAAAGTACTACAAATATATTTTTTAATCATGTACTGGGTTATAGGTTTTAAAGTCTTACCTGTTTGTGGATGTAAACCTAATGAGGTAAAAAATTCTAACTCCTTTTTTCGATTTTTACTATACCAAAGATTTTCTAGTCCATTATCTTTAAAAAAAATGGTATTACAATTTGGTTCTATTTTTTTAAACAGTTCTATACGTTCTTCTTTATAAATTTTTAAATCGCCAATGTTGTATTTTTCAGTATTAAAAATTACTTCTTGATAATGATCCTCTTGCCAAACCATCCAACGTTGATTCTTAAAAGTAAATATGCTTATTAAAAGTATTACAACTAATATGGCTAGAATCAAAAGCGTAATTTGGTATTTCTTATTTGGTAATAAAGTACTTTTTTCTGTTTTAAATTTGTCTTCTGTAACTTTCTTTATATATCCAGAGTAACTGTCGTTTCCTAAATAGTTACTTAAGCTATCTGCTGCAAAGGATCTTAATTCAACTTCTTCATTTTTATTTGAGATTGCAGAATTGTAATGGTTTCTTAAGATTCTTTCGCCATAAGGTTCTTTTGTGTGTTCTGTAATGTAATCAGATAAAAATTTTGAGATATGAGTTTTTTTAATTAAACCTTGTTCTCTTTTCGCTTTTTCAAAAGCATCAATTATTAATTTTCTATGCATAAATAACCTTCTTTAGATCTTACTCTTTTTATTTCGGAAATTCTTTTCCAAGGACTTTCCATACCATTTCCATTCAATTTTTGATAATTAACTTTTATTTGACTCAGAATTAAAAAATGCCTTTTCGTAATAAGGCTTACGGAATTTTTTCAATTCTAAAGTGGAGTGCTATTCTTAGTTAAAATTGCCATTTGGGAAGTAACAATTTTTATTAAGTAATACACTTCACACTTTCCAAAAAATCAGAAGAGTGTACTCTTCAAGTTTTAGCGTGTTGCTATTCAAAATTAATGATCTGATAAAACTATCGGACAGCAACACTAATGTCCAATTTTAAATTATTACAAAATGAAAAAAATATATTCAATATTGTTTACGGTTTTCCTCAATTTAGCTTTCTTTTCTTGTACACCAACAAGTATAGTAGATGAGGCTAATACACCACAAGCCTGTTGTGGTGAGGATGGCGATTTAGATTTACCACCACCACCACCACCAACAGGAGGAGGAATTACAGGAGGTTAATAAAAAACTAAAAATTAGTTAGTATTTTCGAGGAATGAAATTAATAAGTAATTCATTCCTCTTTTTTTTATCTGTCATTTTTTTACTAGTGTTTAAAGCAGGTTTTGCACAACAATCAGTAGATAGTTTGGATTATTACATCAATAAAGTGAAGCAAGTACAATCTAGTGGTGATTTAGAAAATGCATATGCGTTTTTTCAAATTCGACTAGCTAAAAGTGAAGAGAATAAGGCATGGGATTTTAGTGCGTATTATCTGTATTTTATTTCAAAAATAGAACAAACAGAAGGGTTTTATTCCGAAAGCGAAGTGTCTGCTGTAAGAGCATTAAAGACTATAGATAAATTAGAAAATTCAGATTATAAAATGACTCAAAAAAGAGTGATTTATAACCATTTAGGTATTTTGTATAAAGCACAAAAAAATACAGCTAAAGCATTAGAGATGTATCATAAATCTCTTGATATTGCAGAAGCAGCAAAGGATAGCATGGTGATTTATAATAATATATCAAATATTTATAAGGATAATGAAGAATTTGGTAAAGCAGAAATACACTTAATTAAAGCCTATGATTTCTTTGATACTGTTAACGATTCATTTCAAAAAGCAAGAGTACTAGATAATTTAGGGTTTGTTAAATCTAAATTACAAAAAGAAGGCGGTTTAGCGTTAATGAAGCAAGCATTAGAAATTAGAATGCAAATAAAAGCGGATTCAGATTTATACATGAGTTACAACCATTTTACTAATTTCTATAAAGAAAAAAACAACTTAGTTTTAGCAAACCAATATGCATTAAAAGCCCATGAGATTGCAAACTCAATTAATAGTACTTCTTATAGAGAAAATGCTTTAAGATTAAGGGTAGATTTAAA
>JALZUT010000229.1 GCA_023300575.1 Olleya sp. | reverse complement strand
GAAAGCGAAAAGAAATCTGCTATGGCAGAATTAAAAAGTCATGTGTCAAGTCTATCAATAGAGATTGCAGAAAAAGTAGTACGTCAAGAATTATCAAATAAAGACAAACAACTAGAGTTAGTTGAGTCTATTTTAGGTGATGCAAAATTAAACTAGTCAAAACATGGCAGGAGAAAGAGCAGCAATACGTTACGCAAAAGCAGTTTTAAGTTTAGCTACAGATAATAATACAGCTGAGGTTGTAAATAATGACATGCAGTTAATTAGCAATACTGTTGCACAAAGTAAAGACTTAAAAGACATGTTGTATAGTCCTGTAATTACTTCGGCTATAAAAAAATCGGCTTTATTAGAAATCTTTAAAGGCATAAATCCTGCAACGGTTAATTTAATAGATACACTAATAACTAATAAGCGTACAGATTTATTGGCAGCAGTAGCTTCAAACTTTATTTCTTTATATGAGAAACAAAAAGGAAGTCAAATAGCAATAGTAACTACAGCAGTACCTTTAACAGCAGCATTAGAAACTAAAGTTTTAGCTAAAGTTAAAGAGTTAACAGGAAAAGAAACTGCAGTAAAAAACATAGTAGATGAAAGCATTTTAGGTGGTTTCATTTTAAGAGTTGGTGATACAGAATATAATGCAAGTATCGCTAACCAATTAAATAAATTAAAAAGAGAATTTACTTTAAATTAAAATAAAATGGCAGAAGTAAAACCAGCTGAAGTATCAGCAATCTTAAAACAACAACTTGCAGGATTTGAAGCTAGCGCTTCATTAGACGAAGTTGGAACAGTATTAACAGTAGGAGATGGTATTGTTCGTGCATACGGATTAGCTAACGCACAATATGGTGAGTTAGTAGAATTTGATGGTGGATTAGAAGGTATCGTACTTAATCTTGAAGAAGATAATGTTGGTATTGTACTTTTAGGAACATCAGTAGGAGTTAGAGAAGGTTCTACAGTAAAACGTACAGAACGTATCGCATCTATTAAAGTAGGTGAAGGTATTGTTGGTCGTGTAGTAGATACTTTAGGAAACCCTATTGATGGAAAAGGACCAATTGCTGGTACAACTTATGAGATGCCTTTAGAGCGTAAAGCACCTGGAGTTATCTATAGAGAACCAGTAACTGAACCATTACAAACTGGTATTAAAGCAATTGATGCAATGATCCCAGTTGGTAGAGGTCAACGTGAGTTGGTAATTGGTGATAGACAAACAGGTAAGACTGCAGTTTGTATTGATGCGATCTTAAATCAAAAAGAATTTTACGATGCAGGTGAGCCTGTATATTGTATATACGTTGCTGTAGGTCAAAAGGCTTCAACAGTAGCACTTATTGCTAAAACTTTAGAAGAAAAAGGAGCTTTAGCTTATACTACAATAGTAGCTGCAAATGCATCAGATCCTGCTGCAATGCAAGTTTATGCACCAATGACTGGAGCATCTATTGGAGAATATTTTAGAGATACTGGTAGACCAGCTTTAATTGTATTTGATGATTTATCAAAACAAGCAGTTGCTTACCGTGAAGTTTCTTTATTATTAAGACGTCCACCAGGACGTGAAGCGTATCCTGGAGATGTATTTTACTTACACTCAAGATTATTAGAACGTTCTGCAAAAATCATTAATAATGATGCTATTGCTAAAGAAATGAACGATTTACCAGATTCATTAAAACCAATCGTAAAAGGTGGTGGTTCTTTAACAGCATTACCAATTATTGAAACGCAAGCAGGTGACGTATCAGCATACATCCCAACAAACGTAATTTCGATTACAGATGGACAAATCTTCTTAGATGGAGATTTATTTAACTCTGGTGTACGTCCAGCAATTAATGTAGGTATTTCGGTATCTCGTGTTGGTGGTAACGCACAGATTAAATCAATGAAAAAAGTATCTGGTACATTAAAATTAGATCAAGCTCAGTATCGTGAGCTAGAAGCGTTTGCTAAGTTTGGTTCAGATTTAGATGCAGTTACATTAAACGTAATTAATAAAGGTAAGCGTAACGTAGAGATCTTAAAGCAAGGTCAAAACGATCCGTTTAAAGTAGAAGACCAAGTCGCAATTATTTACGCTGGATCTAAAAACTTATTAAAAGACGTACCAGTAAATAAAGTAAAAGAATTTGAACGCGATTTTATCGAATTCTTAAACGCTAAGCACAGAGGTGTTTTAGATACTTTAAAAGCAGGTAAATTAACAGACGAGGTTACAGATACATTATTAACTGTATGTAAAGATCTTTCTGCTAAATATAGAGCATAAAAAGTTACGAGTTTAAAGTTATGAGTTAATAAATTTTTAACCATAACTTTAAATTTTAATTATAAAATTAATGTCACTCTGAGCTTGTCGATGAGTCTTTATAAAAAAATAAAGAATGGCTAATCTTAAAGAAATACGTAATAGAATATCATCAGTATCTTCAACGATGCAGATTACAAGTGCCATGAAAATGGTATCTGCTGCAAAGTTAAAGAAAGCACAAGATGCTATTACTGCAATGCGTCCTTATGCAGATAAGTTAACTGAACTTTTACAAAGTTTAAGTGCAACTTTAGATGCAGATTCTGGAAGTAAGTTTTCTACACAACGAGAAGTAAAAAATGTACTTATTGTTGCTATAACCTCTAATAGAGGTTTGTGTGGTGCTTTTAATTCTAACATTATTAAGCAAACACAAAACTTAATTAGTAATGTGTACTCAGATAAAAAAGTAGCTGTTTTAGCTATTGGTAAAAAAGTAAATGATGCTTTTGATAAAAAGGATATTGTCATTGCTAACAAAAGTGATGTTTATGATAACTTAACTTTTGATAATGTTGCAGAAATAGCAGAAATGCTAATGGATAAATTTACAGAAGGCGAGTTTGATAAAATTGAAATCGTTTACAATAAGTTTAAAAATGCTGCAACGCAAGAAATAATGACTGAGCAGTTTTTACCTATCGTAGCAGTTGAAGGTGAAGCAGATAATAATTCTGATTATATTTTTGAACCATCAAAGCTAGAGATTGTAGAGTATTTAATACCTAAGTCGCTTAAAACACAATTATATAAAGGGGTAAGAGATAGTTTTGCAAGTGAGCATGGCGCACGTATGACTGCAATGCACAAAGCAACAGACAACGCAACAGAGTTAAGAGATCAACTTAAATTAACATATAACAAAGCACGTCAAGCCTCTATTACTAATGAAATACTAGAGATAGTTGGTGGTGCTGAGGCATTAAATAATTAACTTATCATTATTGCTTAGGCAATAAGCTAATAATAAACTAAAAACCTTATTCTTTAAGAATAAGGTTTTTTTTATGGAATACATTTTGATTATATTAGTTTAATCTTAAAATAACGCATTAAAAATTTGAATTATTTTTTGTTCAGATAAAATAGAAAATCAAAACATAATCTATATCACTGTTTTATTTTACATTAAAATATGAGCGAAAAAGAAACAAATTTGATGGGTAATTTCAAGATTTAATAGGTATTAACTACCTTTATACAAATACAATTAGTTATGCAATTTTTTAAATACTTAAGTGGTTCAATTTTATCATGTTTATTTTTTATGCAATGTTCTAGTGCTCAAAAACTTCAAAAAGAAGCTAGTTTTAAAACCAATCAGGTGTATTATCAAAGTTGGGTAGCTGGAGTAAGAGGAGGAGGTTCTGGAATAAATGTTTTTATTCCTGTGACTTCAGAACTAAAAAATCTAAAACTAGATAGTATTTACTTTAGAGGGCACAAAGTTATATTAACAACAAAACCTCAAAATCCAAATCTTTATATTGGACGTATTTTAACAGAAGGTAATCGTCAGGATGATGCTGTTTTAATGGATGAAAATAAAATCCCTTTTGATTTAAAAGACAATGAAGCAGTTGTAAGTTATGTAGAAAACAACAGCACAAAATACATTAAATTAGAAAACATAGTAGAAAAACAAGCACAATACTATCCAAGTGCTCCACCAAAAAATAAAAATTAAAACCAAACCCAATCCACTAAGTATGAAGTTCCTGCAAAATGTGTTAAAGCCATTTTTAGCGATTACTGTTTTACTGGTTTTTGTAAACTGTAAACCTTCTAAATATGCGTTTCAAAAAGAGGTGCCTTTACAATTAACACGTGCTTATTTTAATAACTGGACAACAGGAGTAAAAATAGGAAGTGTAGGTATAAATCTATACATTGCTAATTTAATACCAGAAAACAATGTGGTTATAGACAGTGTGTTTTTTAGAAAAATGAAAGGAAAGCTTAAACCAGGTAAAGGCTTGTATACGTCAAGATTAACTAAAAGATTGAC
>JALZUT010000228.1 GCA_023300575.1 Olleya sp. | reverse complement strand
AAAAAAGTAGAGCTTACGCTTTTCAATAAAATAGAACGCCATTATTTAGCTAAACTTCCAGATGAAGCAGAAGCTATTATAACGGATAACACTAAGGTTATTCATACTTTAAACTCACTTTGTATAGAGATGGACAACCGTTACGAAATGCTTAAAAACGCACTATGTCGTAACATTGTAGAATACAACAAGAAATTTAAAGACCGTAAATTAAATCCTAACGATGGTCATGCTTACTTACCTTACATTGTGTTGGTTGTAGATGAGTTTGCCGATTTAATAATGACAGCTGGTAAAGAAGTCGAAACACCTGTTGCACGTTTAGCGCAATTAGCCAGAGCAATTGGTATTCATTTAATAATAGCAACACAACGTCCTTCTGTTAATGTAATTACAGGTATTATCAAAGCAAACTTCCCAGCACGAATTGCGTTTAGAGTGTCTAGTAAAATAGATTCGCGTACTATTTTAGATGCTGGAGGAGCAGATCAATTAATTGGTCGAGGGGATATGTTATACACACAAGGTAACGACATGATACGTGTACAATGTGCGTTTGTAGACACACCTGAAGTAGAAAAAATAGTTGACTTTATTGGTGCTCAAAAAGCATATCCAGATGCGTATTTACTTCCAGAATATGTTGGTGAAGAAGGTGGCACGAGTCTTGATATAGATATATCAGACAGAGATAAGCTGTTTAGAGATGCTGCCGAAATTATTGTTACTGCACAACAAGGTTCTGCTTCTTTACTACAAAGAAAATTAAAATTAGGTTACAATCGTGCAGGTCGTATTATAGACCAATTAGAAGCAGCAGGTATTGTAGGTGGTTTTGAAGGTAGTAAAGCCAGACAAGTGTTAGTAACAGATTTAGTTGCATTAGATCAATTATTAGCAAATGGAGGCTAATAGAATATATAATATTAAGATTTCCGTTATTACGGAAATGACAAATTAAAAATTTATCATGAAAAAAGTAATTATCCTATTTTTAAGTCTTACACTAGGTTTTAACACTATTGCTCAAAATAGTAATGAAGCAAAACAATTATTAGACGACGTATCTACAAAAGCAAAAAGCTACGAAAACATCTCGATAGACTTTAAATATGTATTAGAAAACACAGAAGAGAACATCAAACAAGAAACACGTGGTGATGTTGTAATGCAGGAAGAAAAATACCGATTAAATATTTTAGGTATTACCAGAATATATGATGGAACAAACATTTATAGTATTAGTTCTGAAGATGAAGAAGTAACCATATCTAAAGGAAGTGATGAAGATGAGAGTACTATCACACCAAGTAAAATGTTGTCATTCTATAGTGAAGGTTACACTTATAAAATGGACATTATACAAAATGTACAAGGACGAAAAATACAGTTTGTAAGATTAAATCCGATAGATTCTAACTCTGAAATGAAATACATATTATTAGGTATAGACATTAAAACAAAGCATATTTATAGATTAATAGAAATTGGTAACAATAGTACAAAAACAACTTTAACTGTTAATTCTTTTAAAACTAATGCGCCTTTATCAAAATCCTTATTTACCTTTGACGAGAGTAAATACAAAGATTATTACATCAACAAATTGGATTAGTCCTAAGTGAAAATATTAGATAGGTACATATTAACTACATATCTTAAAACCTTTATCAGCGTGTTTGTTATACTCATGCTGATTTTTGTTTTACAAGCAATATGGTTATACATAAAAGAACTTGCTGGTAAAGACCTTGATGTCGTTACCATTCTGAAATTTTTAATGTATATAACGCCTACTCTAATTCCTTTAATTTTACCACTTACCATATTATTATCCTCTATAATGGTATTTGGTAACTTTGCAGAAAACTACGAGTTTGCTGCAATGAAATCTACCGGAATTTCATTACAACGAGCCATGACCGGACTTAGTGTGTTTATTGTTGGCTTGTCTCTATTAACCTTCTTTTTTAGTAATAACGTAATACCTTGGGCACAGTTTGAAAGTCATAATCTAAGACGTAACATTGCAAAAATAAAACCATCTATGGCTATTGCAGAAGGGCAATTTAATGATGTCGGAGATAATTTTAACATTAAAGTTGAAGAAAAAAGTGGTGAAAATGGAAAAGACCTTAAAGGTGTAATTATCCATCAAAAAAGCAATAAAGGTGTAAACGGAAACCACACTGTTATTGTAGCAAAAACAGGCGAACTGGCAAGTGCAAAAGATAGTGATGTTTTAAAATTAATTTTATTTAACGGGTATTATTATGATGATACACCTCCAAAAAAATATGATGACCGTAAAAAGAAACCATTTGTAAAAAGCGAGTTTAAAAAGCACGTCATGAGCATTGATTTGTCTCAGTTAAATAATATAGATTTAGATGAAAGAAATGTGACTGACAATTATAAAATGCTTAATATAAAAGAACTAGATTACACTATAGATTCTTTAAAAAATAATAGGATTAACTACACTAAAGAATTTGCTAGTTCTTTATATAGCAGAACAAATTTAGAGACATTAAACTTAACGATTAAACCTAAAAAAGATTCAATTTATAATGGAGAATTATTAGATATATATAATCTAAAAAGAAAAATACAAATATTAGATTACGCTATAAATAACGTAAAAAGCACACAACAAATTATTACTTCAAAAGAAAAAACCTATCAATTTAGCAACGCTAATATTAATAGACATGGTGTCGTTTTACATAAAAAGTTTGCTCTAGCAGCAGCTTGTTTTATTTTATTTTTTGTTGGTGCTCCACTTGGTGCTTTAATTAGAAAAGGTGGATTAGGATTACCTATGATTTTAGCAATTGTGTTGTTTTTAAGCTATCATTTTATAGGATTGTTTGCAGAGAACAGTGCTAAAAACGGAGATTTAAATCCAGCATTTGCTGCTTGGTTTTCTACTATCATTATGTTTCCGTTAAGTATATACCTAACAACTAGGGCGACAAAAGATCGAGGCATTTTTGAATTTGATCACATAACGCAACCTATTAAAGAATGGTGCATTAACCGTTTTGCTAGCAAAGAAGTTTTAATTGATAATGAAACAACTTCAAATTTAAATGCAGATAGTAGCTGCTCACTAAATACCGAAGCTTCAGTTTCTTCAACAGTTATAAATACTAAATTAAAGTCGGACTACTCTACTCTATCTAAGTTAAGTATGGTATTTTTTAGTATTGCATTGGTTTTATTCCTTTTATATTTCGTCTTAAAAAATAATAAACTACCGCAAATAGCGACAGCTGGAATACAAATAAGTATAGTGAGTTATATTGTATTTCTTTTTAATTACATAAAAGCAACTTTAAGTTTTAGTAAAATCGTTTCGGCTTTAAGTCTAAACAAAAACCCATTACTATTTGTTATTGGATTAATTTTGTATCCAATAACACATTTTAAAAGACGACAAAAAATCAACTTCTAGTTACCTTTCAACTAAGAAATAAGCAATATCTTTGTAACACAAGATTTTCTTAAATGATAACTACAAAAACCGAATACAAAGTGTCGCATCAACTCAATACTATAGAAGAAGCTATTCAAGACATAAAGGCTGGAAAAGTCATTATTGTTGTAGATGATGAAGATAGAGAAAATGAAGGCGATTTTCTTGCTGCTGCAGAATTAGTCACTCCAGAGATGATTAATTTTATGGCTACACATGGACGTGGTTTAATTTGTACACCTCTAACAGAAAAACGTTGTAAAGAGTTAGATTTACATATGATGGTCTCTAATAATACGGATCACATGGAAACTGCCTTTACAGTATCTATTGACTTAAAAGGTAATGGTGTTACTACAGGTATATCTGCAGCAGACAGAGCAAAAACAGTACAAGCATTAGTCAATACAGAAACTAAACCTTATGATTTAGCACGTCCTGGACACATTTTTCCTTTAGTTGCTAAAGAAGGTGGTGTTTTAAGACGAACTGGCCATACAGAAGCTGCAATAGATTTTGCTCGCTTAGCTGGTTTACAGCCTGCTGGTGTGATTGTAGAAATCATGAATGAAGATGGAACTATGGCGCGCTTACCTGAACTTATTGAGGTGGCTAAAAAGTTTGATTTAAAATTGGTTTCTATTGAAGATTTGATTGCTTACAGAATGGATCATGATTCTTTAATAGTTAAAAAAGAAGATTTTAATATTGAAACTAGATTTGGAAGTTTTAGATTACGTGCTTACCAACAAACTACTAATAACCAAGTACATATAGCATTATCAAAAGGAGATTGGTCAACTAATGAACCTGTATTAACTAGAGTAAATTCTACTTTAGTAAATAATGATATTTTAGGAACACTTACTAATAATGCTGATGAAAAATTAGACGATATGTTTCGTGTAGTAAATAAAGAAGGCAAAGGTGCTATACTATTTATAAATCAGCAATCGCAATCCTTAAACCTATTAAAACGTCTTAACCTTTTAAAAGAAAATCAAACCGAAGGTGAAATAACAAAAGCACCAGCTATTGCTATGGATAGTAAAGATTTTGGTATTGGTGCGCAAATATTACATGATCTTAACATCCACAAGCTTAAACTAATCTCTAACACGCAACAAACCAAACGTGTTGGTATGATTGGTTACGGATTAGAGATTGTAGAGTATATTAGTTATTA
>JALZUT010000227.1 GCA_023300575.1 Olleya sp. | reverse complement strand
TAGACGGTCTATCGACTTCTAACATTGGTTTTATATCAAATAATTGTTGCTTTGTAGTGTCTATTGCCACCTCTGCAACCTCTACCAATAAAGAATCTGTAATAAAAGGTTTACCTGCAATGATTACTTTTTGCTTCGGGATAACATAACGCCCAGAATCAAATTGTGTTAGTCCATATTTTTTAATCAGCTTATATTTTGCATCAAACTTTGTGGTGTCTGTCTTATAAGACTCAATCATCTCTAAAGGCAAAAAACTTTGTCCTTCAGGAAAAATAACACTGTTTACTGTATCGGTTTCGATTTGAATTTTATATGTTATTTGCGCTCCTATTTGTATAGAAGTAGAATCGATGCTTGTCGTGACTTGGCTGAAAGAGAAAAAAGAGAACAGAAAAAAGAAAAAAGACAACCTAAAAACTTTAGATTGTTTTAATTCATAATTCATAGTTCGTAATTCGTAATTCATATTTTTATCTTGCTTTAAAATAACCTAATAACTTTTTAACGTAACTCTCGTCTGTTCTACAAGACAAACTTCCTGCACCAGATTTGGCAAAACTATCTTTAAAATAGGCAACTTTTTCGTTATAATATTTAGCATAATTTTGACGTACTGCTTTAGAGTTGGTATTGACTAACATCAAATCTCCAGATTCTTCGTCTTGCATTTGTACCATTCCTAGATTAGGGATTTGAACTTCATGTTTATCAAAAATTCTAATACCTGTAATGTCGTGTTTTCCTGCTGCAATTTTTAAAGTTTGTTTATAATCTTCTGAGATAAAATCACTAAGAACAAATACAATTGCTTTCTTTTTCATCACGTTTCTTAAAAACTTCAATGCTTCAGCAATATTAGTTTGTTTGCTTTTAGGTTTAAATTCTATTAACTCGCGAATAATTCTCAAGACATGAGAACGTCCTTTTTTTGGTGGAATAAATAACTCTATTTGATCAGAAAACAAAATCAAACCAATCTTATCATTATTTTGAGTTGCCGAAAAGGCTAATGTTGCAGCAATTTCGGTTACAATTTCATTTTTAAATTGATTTTCTGTACCAAAAAACTCAGATCCCGAAACATCTACCATTAACATCATAGTTAGCTCGCGCTCTTCTTCAAAAACTTTAATGTGTGGTTGGTTGGCACGTGCAGTAACATTCCAATCTATATTTCTAACGTCATCTCCAAATTGGTACTGTCTTACTTCAGAAAAAGTCATACCACGACCTTTGAAAGTCGAGTGGTACTCGCCTCCAAAAATATGATCAGACAAACGACGTGTCTTAATCTCTATTTTACGTACTTTTTTTAGTAATTCTTTAGTATCCATATTTTTTAAGTATGCAGTGTGCAATCTTTAGTAAGCAATCAAAATAATTCAGAGTTCAAGTAAGTACTAATTACTGAAGACTGATTACTGCCAACTATTTATGGTACTTCAACCACGTTTATAATCTTATTGATAATGTCTTCAGAAGTGACATTTTCTGCTTCGGCTTCATAGGTAATACCTATTCTGTGACGTAATACATCATGTACTATAGCACGAACATCTTCTGGGATCACATAACCTCTTCGTTTAATAAATGCATAACATTTTGCGGCTACTGCAAGATTAATACTTCCACGAGGCGAAGCGCCAAATGCGATTAGTGGTTTTAGTTCTTCTAATTTATATTGCTCTGGGTAACGTGTTGCAAAGATGATGTCTAAGATGTACTTTTCAATCTTTTCATCCATGTACACTTCTCTAACTGCATCTTGAGCTTTTAAAATTTGCGCAACAGAAACAACAGGATTTACCTTTTCCCAATTTCCTTTTAAATTAGCACGCATAATTAATTGCTCTTCTGCTTGCTTTGGGTAATCGATAACCGTTTTTAACATAAAACGGTCAACTTGTGCTTCTGGTAATGGGTACGTTCCTTCTTGTTCTACTGGGTTTTGAGTTGCCATTACTAAAAATGGCTTATCTAATTTAAAGGTTGTATCTCCAATAGTAACTTGCTTTTCTTGCATGGCTTCTAATAAAGCCGACTGTACTTTTGCAGGTGCACGATTTATCTCATCTGCTAGTACAAAGTTGGCAAATATTGGTCCTTTTTTAATAGAAAAATCATTCTCTTTCATATTAAAAATTAAGGTTCCAACAACATCAGCTGGTAATAAATCTGGTGTAAACTGTATACGACTAAAACTAGCATCTATAGCTTGTGATAGTGTGTTTATGGCTAATGTTTTTGCTAAACCTGGAACACCTTCAAGCAAAATATGACCTTGTCCTAATAGTCCTATTAACAAGCGCTCGACCATGTGTTTTTGTCCAACGATAACTTTATTCATTTCAAGCATTAAAAGGTCTACAAATGCGCTTTCCTTTTCAATTTTCTCATTTATCGACTTAATATCAACTGTACTTGTTTGTTCCATATTGTATTATTTTTTAAGGGAATGAATTGTTATTCCAATCAAGGTCTGCAAATTGAAAAAAAAAATAATATTATGATGTTAATAATTGGTTAAAAATTCAGCATTTAAAAGCCTTTAAAGCGTATTTTGTTTTTTACTTTTATTCTGAAGTATCAAAAGAAAACAAAAACTATGATAAAAAACAAGTATTCTAAAGTTATTGCAGGCACAATGAGTTGGGCCAAATGGGGAAAGCAACTTACTAAAACAGAAATAATTACATTAATGCAGCACTGCATTAATAACGACATTACCACTTTTGATCATGCTGATATTTATGGCGATTATAGTACAGAAACCTCTTTTGGTAATGCTTTCGCAGAAAGCGGTATTGACCGAAACCAGATACAACTAATCTCTAAATGTGGAATTGAATATTTAGGAGAAACACGCCCAAATCTTAAAGTAAAACACTATAATTATAGTAAAGAGTATATTGTTTGGTCTGTAGAACAGTCTTTAAAGAAACTAAAAACAGACTATTTAGATTTACTATTACTACATAGACCTAGTCCATTATTGCAAGTTGAAGAGGTTGCTGAAGCGTTTTTAATATTAAAAAAACAAGGTAAGATTAAAGATTTTGGTGTCTCTAATTTTACAGCCTCTCAAACCAATTTACTAGTCAAAAACAATATTGATATTAGCGTAAATCAAGTCGAGTTTTCTTTAACCCATCATACTGCAATGCATAATGGAAGTCTAGACCATATGCAATTTAAAAATATACAACCAATGTCTTGGTCGCCTTTAGGAAATGTGTTTAAAGAAGATACTGAGCAAACTAGACGTATCCATAAACAATTAGGCAGTTTATTAGATAAATATAATGCAACCGAAGACCAATTACTACTAGCTTGGATAATGAAACATCCAGCAGGTATTATTCCTGTTGTAGGTACAACAAATTTTAAACGGTTAAAAAATGCTATAGCAGCAACAAAAATAGAATTAGAATTAGAAGATTGGTTCTTGATATTAGTAGCTGGTCAAGGTCATAAAGTACCTTGATTAGTAAGCTGTATCCAGTAAGTTTTAGGCAGCTTGCTTACTCGACTGGAAAACTGAATGTAATTATTAGGGAATTCCTTTCCTTTTTAAGGAAAGTTGGAAAGGTTTAAAAAGATTAATTAAAATATGAATAAAACAGCATTAATAACAGGAGCAACAAGTGGAATTGGTAGAGCAACAGCTCATGAATTTGCTAAACATGGAATTAACCTCATACTTTGTGGACGTCGTCAAGAACGATTAAACACCATAGAAAAAGCATTATCAAAACAAACTAATGTACACACATTAAACTTTGATGTACGTGATAAAAAAGCAGTGTTTGAAGCAATCAACTCCTTGCCAAAAGACTTTAAACAAATAGACATACTAATAAATAATGCTGGTAATGCGCATGGTTTAGACGCAATACAAGATGGTAATCTAGACGATTGGGATGCTATGATGGATATAAACGTAAAAGGATTGTTATATGTTAGTAAGGCTGTAATACCCCAAATGACAGCAAGAGAATCTGGACATATTATTAATATTGGATCGTCTGCAGGAAAAGAAGTCTACCCAAAAGGCAATGTGTATTGCGCTAGTAAACACGCTGTGGTAGCAGTTACCGAAGGTATGCGTATTGACCTTAACCCTTTTGGGATAAAAGTAACTGCAATAAACCCTGGTTTAGTAGAAACCGAATTTTCTAAAGTCCGTTTTAAAGGAGACGTAAAAGCAGACTCTGTTTATAAAGGTTATAAAGCCTTACAGCCAGAAGATTTAGCAGATGTTATTTACTTTGCGGTATCACGTCCTGCACACGTCAATATTGCAGATGTGTTAATGTTTTGTACTGCTCAGGCTAGTAGTACTATTGTTAAAAAGGAAATTTAAATTATGATTAACAAACGCCTTTTAATTAAAAACCTACTCGCTCATAACGACGAGAACAGTTTTTATGATAAAAAGCGAAAAATTGATATTGGTCAAAAAGAAGGAAAAGCAAAGTTTTTAAAACACATTTGTGCTCTTTCAAATAGTAATCCAAAAAACAACTCGTTTATTGTTATTGGTGTTGAAGATGAAGACAATAAAATTATTGGTGTCGATTTTTTTGACGATTCTAAAATCCAAAACCTCATCAATGCCTATTTAACCAATCCACCAATTGTACAGTACGAGAATATTCCTTTTCCGCATTTACCAGAAGATAAAGTTGTAGGCTTGGTTACTATACGTGCTAATGAAAGCTTGACTTCTCTTAGAAAAAATATTTGGAAATATTATGGTGGTTCTGTCTTTTTTAGAGATGGAAGCATGAGTATGCCTAAGGTTTTTAAAAGCGATATTAAAGACGTTAATTCTAAAATTGTTGAGGCAATAGAAAGTCATGCGCAAAATAATATTCAATATACATTGGATGGTGTTTTCGATTTTATGCAAAACCGTAAAGATTACAATCCAAAATATATGGTTTTTAAAGAGTATTTTGTGTTATGCTGGTCTGGCGAAAAAAAGGTTGTTAAAGACGAAGTTTTTTATTCTAGAGTTGATATTGAATTGATAAATGAACAGGTCCGTTTGTTTTTTTCTACCTTAGATGAAGTTGCTATTAGTTATGACGCACATTCTTTTTCTATATTAGAATATGTACAACTAGGCATACAAAGCAACTATAAATATTATCCTTTAGAGCAAACCATTATTAAGTTTAGTGATAATGCAAGTTATAGTATAGAATCGACTTTGATTTTTAATCCACCACAATTTGATAAAAAAATATTGCATCATATTTACAATTCTAATAATGCACTTTTAGAAAAATTAAAAAAAGGATTTGATTTAAATAATAACGAATTAAATGATCTATACAACCTGCCAGACACCTATTTAATATGTTACTTAAATCTATTTAATGAAGCTATAGATAAGCTGACAGAGGCGAAACCATATTTAAAACCGTTTGCGAAAACATACAAAAAATATAAAGAAGTGTTACGTGTTTTACGAAAAGTAAAATACAATTAACAAGAAAAAAGTTAGCAAAATTATCAGTTATATAACTTTGAGTATGTATTGGTACTAATATTAATCAACTTCAAAAAAGCTTAATTCTTCCGATACAATTTTGGTACTGAATTTGGGTTTCTTAATTTTAAATAAAATTTAATTTACTGTAAGACTTGTCTAATATACTTGTATCATTAACATTTAACCATTTATCTAGTATCGTAGCATAAATTGATCTAAAATCAATTTCGTATTTAATATCTCCATTATCATCTAAGTCTTCTAAAGTGGTTAAATTATTATATAACCCTTGTTTTTTTAATTGATCGCCTATTATAAAAACATTGTTTGCAGCACCATGATCTGTACCTGCACTATAATTTTGACTAACACGTCTACCAAATTCTGAAAACGTTAATATTAATGTGTTTTTAAAATTATTTTGCTTCTTTAAATCTTTTACAAAAGCAGACACACTGTCTGCATAATCAGTCAATAAACGATCTTGTTTATTATTTTGATTAGAATGCGTATCAAAACCAGGTAATGAGGTGTAAAAAACTTTAGCTGCAACTCTAGAGTTAATAAATTGTGCAACAGTACTTAATTGATTTCCTAAAGTGTTTTTTGGATAATTTTTAGATAGTGTATTACCTTTTGTAGTATCATAAAGATATTTTGCAGATGATTTTGCATCTATCATTGTTCTATATAAATAGCCTAAATTATGCTCGTTTAAATGCTGTTGAGAATTTTGATAGGCCAATATCGTATTAAAGTCAGATTCTTGTAAAGACTTATATAACTCTGTCGCATTTTTTGTTGCTATTCCATTTTTAAACTTACCTTTTAAAGCTAAAGATAGACTTTCGTCTATTTGTATTGCAGTATGTGCGTTTTTTCCGTGATTATCTATATAGCGACCTAACCATCCTGTTTGCTTTTTTGGATTGGTTGATCCTGTATGCCAAATATCTGAGGATTTAAAATGAGACCGTTTAGGGTTAGGATAGCCTACATTATTAATAATGCATAAATCTCCAGAATCATAAAGCTGTTTTAAGGGTCTTAAATTTTTATTAAAACCTAAATCATCATTTAGTTTTAAGGTATCATTTTTTTTAATTGCAATTTTTGGACGTGATTTGTAATATATATCATTACGGTATGGTATTATTGTATTTAAACCATCGTTACCACCTGTTAACTGGATAATAACTATGCGTTTATACCCAATGTTTTTAACATCTAAAGTTTCAAATGCTTTTAAAAAACTTGGAACAAGTGTTAAACCACTTGCTAAAACAGAATTTTTAATAAATTTTCTTCTTTCCATAATTAACACATTTGATATTCTGGTAAAGACATTACCTTAACTAAATTTTTCTTTTTTGGTTTTCTACCAAAAGTTGAAATATATCTAGAGGTACCAGAGTTAATTTCGCATAAAATCAAACTGTCTAATAAATTATTTAGCTTTAATTTTTTGACACTTTTTTTGTATGATTTCCAATCTGCATAAACATCTAATTTTTCTTGATATTTATTTTTAACGCTTACTATTCTTAAATTTTTGTTGTTAATATTACCTTTTGTCGTATACGTATAGGATTCTTTTTCAAACAACATAGAAGGTAATTTAATCCTTAACATTAAACTATTGGTTGTAATCCAGTTTTTACCACCTTTCCATCCTGCAACATTTGGAGGGTCTAGCAATACTTGATTCAAAAGTTTTTGTACTCTATAAAACTCTTTTTCTTGTCTAAAATAAAAAGGAATAATTTTGTGTATACCAACTAATAAATCTATTGGAGATTTAATTTTATTACCTATGTTTTTTTTGTCATAAAACCAATCAGCCATAAAAACATATCGCATTAATTGCTCTATATTATAATTTTCAAAAAAAACAGTAGTCATGTCTTCTACATGATTTTGGTTTGGTGTATCATTAACAAAATGGATGTAAATTTTTTCGCAAATATACCTCGCACATTGTTTGTTTGATAAAATTATATCTACAATATCGTCTCCATCAAAATTTCCTTTTTTATTAAAAAAAACTTTTTGGTTAGTATCATGCTTGTTTTTTCTTAATCTAAATTTTCCATCAAAATCATGCGAATATCCAGTAAATGCTCTTGCACATTCTTTAATGTCTTTTTCTGTATAATTACCTTCCCCTAAGGTGAATAACTCTAGTAACTCTCTTGCAAAATTCTCATTAGGACTTTGTTTGTTATTTTGATTTAAGTTTAAATACTTAATCATGGAAGCTTCCTTGGTTATTGCTCTAACAAATACTTTAAAGTCTCCTAATGCATGTTGTCTTAGTGTGTTATTATATTTATAAATAAATTTTGTGTTTCTGTCTCTACACACAAAATGGTTGGCCCAAAATAGAGTCATTTTCTCTCTTAACACTTCATTTGTATTAATGATGTTTTTTATCCAACTAGCATTAAGTTTTTTTGTGTGGACTTCATTCAACTTAGATAATGCTGATTGTCTTTCTTTATTTTGTTTAATATAATTTTGTGTATATATATTAAACTCATAAAAATCAAAAGAAACATTTGTTATTGGTTTAGACTTTAAAAACAAATCGTTAACCATCTGTTGTTTACTTTTATCTACCATTGTCAAGAGTTGTTTTGGTGCTAAACCAAAACCTGCCCTCCAGTGTAAATGTTGAATTTCTTTTGTGGTCATAAAAATTTTTATTAATATAAAACTTATCAAAAACGTTACCAAGAATTAGATTAAAAAAAAACCGTTTTTTTATTAAAAACGGTTTTTTTAAAATTATTTTCCTCCATCCAATTGATCTTGCCAATCGTTTAGCTCTTTCCATGAACCTTTTGCTGCAAGACCAGCTTGTTTTGGCCAAGTTCCTGGTTTATGCATTTCAAAACGCTTTCCACCACTATGTAAAACTTCTTGACATTTGTCTACAGAACAAGCTGCTAAAGCTGCCCAAGTTTTTACGTCATGGTTATGGAATAACTCTTGTATTTTAGGTCCAATTCCTTCTACAACAGTTAAATCGTTCTCTTTTATTTTTTTACCAAATACTGCTTTAGCTGCGTCAGCATCAAAAGCGACACCTTGTGTAGTTGATACTGTTGCTGCTCCTGCTGCAAAAGAAGATACTGTGTTTCCAGCACCAGAAGATTTTATACTTGTGCTTGTGCTTGCTTTACATGCAGCTAAATCGGCTTCTAATTTAGAAATTCGGTTTTTGTAAACATCAACGTCTACATCATTATCACTTCCTCCTCCTAGAAGTCTTCCCAGAAGATATCCTAAGATTGCACTTATTGCTCCAACTAGTAATGGTATTAACCAGCATGGTATGCTTGTTGCTAATAATAAATTCATAATTTTTATATTTTTTTGTTAGTTAATGGTTACGACTACTCTTCTGTTTTTGGCTCTTCCTTCTGCTGTTGTATTATCTGCAATTGGTTGGTCTGGTCCTTTAGAAGAAGAATTAATCTTATTTGCTGAAATGCCATTTTTATCTAAATAGTCTTTAGCAAAATCGGCTCTGCTTTTTGCTAGCTTTATATTATTGGCTCTATTACCTGTATTATCAGTATGACCAATAGTATTTATTGAAGCGCCTTCTACATGGTCAACATATTTTATCATATTAGCTACCTTTTGGCGTTGTACTGTAGTTAGATTAATTGACGCTTGTGCAGTATTAAAATAGAGTACTAGTGGATCAGCTTTTATAGAGTCACCAAGTTTCTTCATTTCATCTACATCACTTGTATTACCTTCTTTCATTGTTTTGACGTTATAGCTTAAAGGACCATGTAATACGCCTTTCGTATCTGCATAGAAGCTATCATCTAATTTACCATAAGTATTTATCATCTTAGACGACATTCCTTTTGATACATAATAATTTTTAGCAGCATTTGCACGTGCTAATCCTAAATTTGGAAAAGCAGAGTTGTTGGTTTCATCACTACGATAATGACCTGTAATATCTAAACGTTTGCTAGGATTAGCATTATGATACTTAACAAGGTTTACAACATTACGCTCTACATTTCCTGAAATAGGTTCTAAAATAGAAGTTCCTGAATTGTTAAAGTTTAGATTCTCATTGATACTAAAATCTAAATCACCATTAGCATCCTTGACTGCAAACGCATTCATAGTTGCTGATTTAAGGTTTGTTTTTACTGACGTATCCTCGGTTTTGGTTGTAATTCCTGAAGGTTTAGTTTTGGCTTCAAGACATGGTTTACAACATAAAAACCAGTACAAAATTGTACCTAGAATAATAGTCAGTAAAATACCTAGAAGATAACCGGTTTTTTTACTCATTATATTTTTTGTTTAAGTTAATGTGTATCAAGTTATTAAAAAACCATTAAATTTTAACAGTTTTAATAACAATTAGCCGTAATGTGTGTTAATATTCGATAAACACAACAAAATTAGCGTTTAAGTCCCATTAATTACAAATAAAAACCGATTACTCTATTATGCATATCTCGTTTTTAGTCAACTTGATTATATCTTCTGCTTTTGAGAATGTTATAATTTATAGAATAAAAACTTAGTTAAAACTTTTATTTCAACATTCAAGTATTTATACATACTTAAAGCATAATATTGTAACATCAAATATTTAGTTATTAGTACCACATCTTTATGCTAGTATTGCTGAAAATGGCTTAAATAATGTATCTTCTGTAGATTACCCTTTACTTAATGGTAATTCTTATGCAAGATATGTATTCACACATGATAGAACAAGTGGTACTGCGCTTGACAAAACATTAAATGCATATTACACAGGTGCTAAATGGACTATATATACAGAAGATCTAACTCCACTACCTGAAGGATTAAAAGTAAATATTAAAATAATAGAGTAAATAGTAACTCACTTACCATAATCACAAAAAGCCACATCAAAAATATGTGGCTTTTTAAATATAAAATTATTCTATAAATCAAACTTAATACCTTGAGCTAAAGGCAATTCATCTGAATAATTCACTGTATTTGTCTGTCTTCTCATGTATACTTTCCAAGCATCAGATCCGGACTCTCGTCCTCCTCCAGTTTCTTTTTCACCACCAAAAGCACCACCAATTTCAGCACCAGATGTTCCAATATTTACATTTGCAATACCACAATCTGAACCTGCGAACGATAAGAATTTTTCTGCTTCTTTTAATTCATTAGTCATAATTGCAGAAGATAAACCTTGTGCAACTCCATTTTGAGTATCAATAGCATTTTCAACGTCTCCAGAGTATTTAATTAAATATAAAACTGGTGCAAATGTTTCCGACTGTACAATCTCAAAATCATTTTTAGCCTCAATAATAGCTGGCTTTACATAACATCCAGATTCATATCCTTCACCTTCTAAAACACCACCTTCAACTAAAACGTTTCCGCCTTCAGCTTTTGCTTTTTCAATCGCAGCTAAATAAGTATTTACAGAATCTTTATCTATTAAAGGTCCAATATGATTTTTTTCATCTAAAGGATTCCCAATAGTTAATTGCCCATAAGCACCAACAATAGCATCTCTTACCTTATCGTAAACCGATTCGTGAATAATTAGTCTTCTAGTTGATGTACAACGTTGACCGCAAGTTCCAACAGCACCAAAAACAGCTCCAGGAACAACTACTTTTAAATCTGCAGTTGGCGTAATAATAATGGCATTGTTACCACCTAATTCTAATAAAGATTTTCCAAAACGCTCTGCAACTGTTGCACCAACAATACGTCCCATTCTTGTAGAACCTGTAGCAGATATTAATGGAATTCTATGATCTGTAGTCATCATTTCACCTACTTTGTAGTCTCCATTAATGATGCAAGAAATACCTTCTGGTAAATTGTTTTCTTTTAAAACATCAGCTATTATATTCTGACATGCAATAGAGCAAAGTGGTGCTTTCTCTGAAGCTTTCCATACACAAACATCACCGCAAACCCAAGCTAAAGCTGTATTCCAAGCCCA
>JALZUT010000226.1 GCA_023300575.1 Olleya sp. | reverse complement strand
ATTGGCTTAACAGATAATAGTATTGCTACTTTTAGGTACGACAAACGCATTGTTAAACAAATAAGACAAAACAATGTAGATAGTAACATTATGTTTGATGACTTTGTTACTGATGCAGTATCTGTAATTGACTATTTTAAAAGGCAGGATAAATACAATGCTATATATGTCGTTGGGCATAGTCAAGGAAGTTTAGTTGGTTTATTAGCTGCAAAAGATAGAGCAGATGGTTTTATCTCTTTAGCAGGAGCAGGTCAATCTATAGATAATGTTATTTTAGAACAAATAGAAAAAACTGCACCACAGTTTACAGCAGATACTAAACGTGTTTTTAAAAGTTTAAAAGACGGTAAGACCACAAAAAACTTTCCGGTTGCACTCTCTTCTATTTTTAATATTGAAACACAACCTTTTATAATGAATTGGATGCAGTACGATCCAACAGAATTACTTACAGGACTAAATTTACCAACTTTAATTATTAATGGCACAAAAGATCTTCAAGTTAGTGTTGACGAAGCTAAGCTACTTAAAGAAGCAGAACCAAAAGCTGAATTAAAAATTATTAAAAATATGAATCATGTTTTAGTCACAATTGAAGGAGGTGACTTAGAAAATTCTAAATCCTATAATGAATCTACTAGACCCTTGGCTACCCAGTTAGTAGAAAGTATTGTGATATTTATAAAAAGGTAGAATAAACACAAACTCATATAATATAGAAAAAGCATCCTAAGAGGATGCTTTTTCATACTAACCAACCAAAATTATGATAATTACTACTCGTCTCGTTAAGGTAACCACACCTTTATGAAAGTCATCATAAGTAATTTCAATTTGTATATAATAATAGTCGTACCAACTGTCTAACTCTTACATCTACAAATGTTAAAATATTACTAAATAATACAAATAGAAAAAGCACCCTAAAAGGATGCTTTTTCATACTAACCAACCAAAAATATGGATAATTATTACTCGTCTCGTTGAGGTAACCACACCTACTGAAAGTCATCATAAATAATTACAATTAACTATAAACAAATCCTGTGCCAAACTTTATTTTTATTCTATTTTTATTGCCATATTAATTGATTATTTTGCACTAACTATAAACTACACTATTCATGACCGAACCATTATTTACTAATGACACCATTGTTTTTGGTGTATTAATGATCGCTTTAGGACTAATATTTTATACAGAATCGCTTAAAGGTGGCTTTTGGGAAAAGTTTTATAAAATTGTTCCTGGATTATTTATGGCTTACATGCTACCAGCAATTTTAACTACAATAGGTTTGATTGCTCCAGAGTGGACAACTACAAGTGATGCTGGAGAAATTGTGACCCACAAAACCAACTTATATTATGTTGCTAGTCGTTATTTATTACCTGCAGCTTTAGTCTTAATGACGTTAAGTATTGACTTAAAAGCCGTTTTTAATTTAGGATGGCGCGCATTAGTTATGTTTTTTACAGGAACTATAGGTATTGTTATTGGTGGTCCAATTGCAATATTATTGATCTCTATCTTTTCTCCAGAAACTGTTGGAGGCGCTGGACCTGATGCTGTATGGAGAGGTTTATCCACATTAGCAGGTAGCTGGATTGGTGGTGGTGCAAACCAAACCGCAATGCTAGAAATTTATGGATACAACCAAGCAGAATATGGTAAAATGGTATTTGTAGATATAGTGGTTGCTAATGTTTGGATGGCTATTCTGTTAATAGGAATAGGACGAAGAGCCAAAATTAATAAATGGTTAAAAGCCGATACGTCTTCTATAGATGCGTTAAAAGAAAAAGTTTCTGAGTTTTCTGAAAAAGTAAAACGCAATCCAACTGTAACCGATTTGATGATTATAGGTGCTATAGCTTTTGGATCTGTTAGTATTGCACATTTATGCGCCAATTTTTTAGCTCCTTTTTTCGGAGAAGTTATTACAAATATAAAATCACCTACTATAAAAAACACTTTCACGTTTTTAGATAGTACCTTTTTCTGGATGATTAGTATTGCAACTATAATTGCAATATCACTTTCTTATACCAAGGCTAGAAATTACGAAGGTGCAGGTGCAAGTAAATTTGGGAGTGTTTTTATCTATATTTTAGTTGCTACTATCGGAATGAAAATAGACATTACCTCTATTTTTGATAATCCTGGTTTAATAGCTGTTGGATTAATATGGATGACGATTCATGCCATACTATTAATTGGAGTCGCCAAATTAATTAAAGCGCCTTACTTTTTCTTAGCAGTAGGAAGTCAAGCTAATGTTGGTGGTGCAGCATCTGCACCTATTGTAGCGTCTGCTTTTCACCCCTCTTTAGCAACTGTTGGTGTTTTACTTGCAGTTGTAGGTTATGCTGTAGGAACTTTAGCTGCAATAGGGTGTACTATTTTAATGCAATTAGCTGCTGGCAGTTAGTATTTGTGTGATTTTTATTTGATATTTGCACGCTTAATAAATTAGATTATAAATGAAAAAAATTATTGTACTCTTAATATTAGTTTCTGTTTTTTCCTGCAGAAATGATGCCAATAAATTAACCATAAAAGGGACTATTAAAGGTTTGCAAAAAGGAACTGTTTACTTAAAAAAGGTAAAAGATACCATATTGGTAACTTTAGATTCTGTTAGTCTTAACGGAACTTCTACGTTTACTATGACTTCCAACATTGAAGAATCTGAAATGTATTATTTATACTTAAATAAAAACACTAAAGAGGATGATCGTATTTCATTTTTTGCAGATAAAGGACTTACCGAAATTAATACAACATTAAAAAACTTTGCTTTTGATGCTAAAATTAAAGGAAGTAAGCAACAAAAAACAATGGAAGAATATCTGACTATGATTGGTAAATTTAACAATCAGAATTTAGATCTTACTAAAGCTATTTATGAAGCAGCAAGAGATAATGACACGATAAAGATTAATCACACTGAAATCGCTTTAAATAGTATGACTAAGCGTAAGTATTTATACACTACCAATTTTGCTGTTAATAATAAAGACAGCGAAGTTGCTCCTTATTTAGCACTTACAGAGATTTATGACGCTAACGTATCTTTATTAGATACTATATATAATACTTTAACACCAAAGGTTAAAGCATCTAAATATGGTAAATCTTTAAATGAATATATCTTAGAAATAAAGGACAAAAAAGAATAGATTTTTTAATATAAAAAAAAGCCATTCAAGAAATTGAATGGCTTTTTTTGTCTTTATTATTTAATTTGTAAGTTCAATTAATAAGTACAACGCTAATATTTAAAACTGCTTAGCGTTTTATGTCAAACGGTCTGATTTGGGTTAAACCTAAATCACCGCTCTTTAACTAAAGAAAGGAATAAATAAAAAAGCTTCTCACTAATTGAGAAGCTTTTTTGAGCCGATGGAGGGACTCGAACCCACGACCTGCTGATTACAAATCAGCTGCTCTAGCCAGCTGAGCTACATCGGCGAAAAGGTTTGCAAATATAATTGTGAAAATCATATATGCAAACCTTTTTGTAAAAAAATTATAATTTATTTATTCTTTCTATTAAAGCACGTCCATTTTCTTCTAAGCCTTGCTTTATTGCACCAAAGTGTGCTTTTTTATTCTCTACATTTTTTGCGTTAGTTTTTGCAATAAGATCGTCAAAAGTTGCAATTGCATCATCTATAATTGCTTCACTTTGTTTAGTGTCTTTATCTGTATTTGAGTATTCCCAAACGTAAACTGCTTCAATAATATCTCCTAAAACGTAATTAATGTCTTTTTTTAGGTCTCTTTTATTTGCCATAATATTAAAAATTTTATTTCGTGCAAAGCTACATATAAAGTTCGAAATGCAAACTATTTATATTCATTTTAAAGCTTTTAAATGGATTTTATTATTCACCTGAATAGCTGACGAAGTTTCTTGGTGTTTCGTAAAGTGTGACTTCTAATTTATGCTTAGCATCAAGTTTATCCTTTATCTTGTTATAGATTACTACTACAATATTTTCTGCAGTTGGATTTAAGTATTTAAATTCTTCAACATCTATATTTAAGTTTTTATGGTCAAATACGTCTTCTACTTCTGCTTTTATAATGTCTTTTAATATTTTGACATCAATAACAAAGCCTGTTTCTTGATCTATTTCTCCGGTAACACTTGCTATAAGTTCATAATTATGACCATGATAATTAGGGTTATTACACTTGCCAAAAATTGCGTCATTTTTCTCAAATGACCAGTCTTTACGATATAACCTGTGTGCTGCATTAAAATGTGCACGTCTACTAACTGTTACTTTCATTATTTACATTTATAAATTCGTAAAACTTATCAAAAATTATTTTAAACCAAGCTGTATATAATTCTGGTTGCAACTCTATATCCTTTTTAACATCCTCTAAAGACATCCACTTCCAAGCTTCAACTTCATCTTTATTAATAACAGGTGCATCTTCAAAATAACCAACCATAATATGATCTAACTCATGTTCTGTCAACCCATTATCAAAAGGTGCTTTATAAATAAAAGAGGTCTTTTCTTCTAACGTGGTAACAAAGCCCATTTCTTCTTGCAAACGCCTTTTACCTGCTTGTAGGTTAGTTTCTCCGTTACGTTGATGACTACAACAGGTATTAGTCCACAATCCAGGAGAATGGTACTTACTTAATGCACGTTGTTGTAGCATTAACTCATTTTTATCATTAAAAACAAAAACTGAAAAGGCACGATGAAGGACTGCTTTTTCATGAGCTTCTAATTTTGACATCAATCCTATTTGTTCGTCAAATTCGTTTACTAAAATTACTTTTTCTTCTACCATTATTCTATATGAGGAAAACAAATTTACAAAATAGGTAAGTAAAATGACTTGTTTTAAGTTTATTTTAATGGCACATAAAAAACAGTACTGTAAATTATATTCGTTTGATAGAGGTGTTTTTTAACCCTTTATTTCTTAGATTCTTTATAAAAAAAAAGCGATTTCCAAATGATCGAAAATCGCTTTTAAAAAATTGTATTTTAAAACGCTATGTTTAATTTGAAGTAACTATAAACATACTACGTCTGTTCCAGTCGTGTTCTTCTTCAGTACATTTTACACCATTACTACAATTGTTTACTAGTTGGGTTTCTCCGTAACCTTTACCAGTTAATCTATTTGGAGAAACACCTCCTTTTTCTATAATATACTGCTTAGTAGACACGTTTCTTCTGTTAGATAAAGCCCAGTTATAATCATCAGAAGCTCTAGAATCTGTATGAGATTGTACATCAATGTTTACAGATGGGTATTCATTCATGTATGCAATTACCTTTCTTAATTCGATTTCTGCATCAGGTCTGATGTATGATTTATCAAAATCGAAATATATTGGGTTTAAGTTTAGTACTTTTACTAAATCTTGACCTACTGCTGCTACTGCTTTTTCTGGCGTTAAGTTAAGTTTTAAGACCACATCTTCATTCTTTGCAGGATCTACTAAAAATGATTGTTCTGATTGAATGTAACCATCTTTAGATGCAATAATGTCATAAGTTTGTTTATTACAAGTACCTTGATAGTTAAAAGCACCATTTAAGTCAGAGGTCATATTTTGAACTTCAACTCCTTTTTCGTTTAAAACAACAACACTTGCATAAGGTATAATTGCATTAGTATTTTTATCTACTGTAGTACCAGAAATTAACTGTGTACAAAACTGTCTTGAAAATCTATAAATATCGTCATCTCCTTTACCATTATATCTGTTTGAAGTTAGATATCCAACATTAGAGAACTCATCTATAATAAATTCAAAATCATCTCTAGAACTATTAATTGGTTTTCCTAAATTAGTTACAGTTTGAGTTGCATCATCAAATTTAGTCATGAATATATCTAAACCTCCTAAACCTTGATGACCATCTGAAGAAAAATAAAGCGTTCCATTGTTACTAATGTATGGAAAATTCTCTCTTCCTTCTGTATTTATTTTACTTCCTAAATTTACTGGTTCACCATAACTACCATCATCATTTATATCTACATAATATATATCTGATTTCCCATTTGTTCCTGGCATATCACTTGCAAAATATAATTTAGACTCATCTAAACTTAATGCTGGATGCGCTACATTATAATCGTCATTATTAAAAGGCATACCAACTACGTTTTTCCAAACATCATCGATTAATTCTGCTTTAAATATTTTAAGACCATTTATTTTTTCTGAACTTTTTTTCACTTTACCTTGGAAATAATTGTTTCTAGTAAAATAAATGGTGTTACCATCTTGAGTAAAAGAAGTTGAAGACTCATGATACTTTGTATTTAATACTTCTGAAAATTTATTTACATTTTCTTCATCATTTTGATTGAAGTATAAATCTAAAAATGGTTGTTCGTTCCATTTATATAGTTTACCGTTTCCTCTTGAAGAAGCGAATACAATACCATCTCTATAAAATGAAGTACCGAAATCTGAAAAACGAGAATTAAAATCTAAGTTTTCTAGTTCGAAATCACCCGAAATGGCTTCAATAGTTTCAAGATAATTAGGTGATTTAGAAAATAACATTGCTCTAGAATCTTCTGGTTTTAATACTGCAAACTTTTTCATGTATTTGTTTGCTTCGGTATAATTACCAGTAGATTTAAGTGCCATAGCATATCTATAGTAATACTCATACTCTACTACAGCATCTGTAATAAATAACTCACCATACCATTTTGCTGCATCTTCCATTTGGATATTAAAATAATACCCATTTGCTAATTTTTTTAAAACTTCTGGAGTTCTATTTCCTTTTTCAACAAGCTTTAATAATTCTTTTGTAGATTCTACATAAGAAAGTTTATCATACTTTTTATCATTACTAACATCAATTCCTTCATTTTGTGCAATAGAAAACGAAAGAGAAAATGCAGCTACAAGTGTAAAAATTTGAATTTTATGTTTCATAATAATAATTGTCGGTTAATTAAAAGAATCTAGGTGATAATATTTTGGTTAAATCTCTTGGTTCAAATCTTAAAAAGACTTCAAAAGAACCTGAATTAAATTGTGTTTGACCCAATTCTGTTGTCTCTCTGTCATAGGCAAAACCTAATAAGAAACTATCTGAAACTTGGTAACCTAATAAACCACTTAAAGCAGCACTCCATCGGTATGCTAAACCAAAAGTAAATTTTTCTTTAAGTAATGCATTTACAGTTAAATCTGCTTGTAAAGGTGCTCCTGAAACTGCTTTAAATAAAAATGCAGGCTTCAATTTTAAATCTGTATTTATGTCAAAAACATATCCACCCATAAGATAAAAATTTATTTCTTCTGTAGCTTCAGATAAAGAGCCCTCATCAAAATGATTAGTTTCTAATAGGTTTGGCACAGAAAGTCCTAAATACCAAGTGTCTGCATTTCTATAGTAGACACCTGCACCAAAATTTGGTGAAAATTTATTTTGGATATCCGTCAGCAATAATGCATCTCCACCATTAAATTGACTTAATTCAGAGTATAATACATCTAATAGATGTCCACCTCCTTTTAAACCTAGAGATAACCTACCTTCTTCAGAAGTATTAATAGTGTAAGAAAAATTTAAGTCTAAATAGGTTTCTTGAGTTGGTCCAATCCTATCATTAATAATAGATAAACCTAGACCTACTTTTTTAGATTCGCCTATTGGAGAATGAATATTAAACGTTCCTGAATCTGGAGCACCATCTAAACCTACCCATTGAGTACGATACAAAAGTAAAGCACTTAAGACGTCTCTTTGTCCTGCATAAGCTGGATTAATACTTAGTGTGTTGTACATGTATTGAGTGTACTGCGCATCTTGTTGGGCAGACACCTCTACAATAAACAAGGAACTTATTAAAGTTACTAAAATTAAGATTCTATTTTTCATTATAAATAAGGTATAATTTTATTTTTATATAAAGGCAGTCTGTTACTGACTGCCTTTTATTGGTTATTAACGTTGAATGTATAAATATCCAGCTCTAGACTTGGTTTCTGATCCTGTATTGTATTCTACAATATAGAAGTAAGTACCAACTGGAAGCTGCTCGTCTACTTGAATATTTACTCTACCGTTAGATTCTCCTGTAAAGAAATTACCATTTTGACCATATCCAGTTGTTTCAAATACAATAACTCCCCATCTGTTGTAGATTGTTACTTTATTATCTGGATACAATTCGATATTTCTAATAATAAAGACGTCATTATCTCCATCTCCATTTGGTGTTACTGCATTAAAGATCTGTAAATCATCTTCTGAAGGAACTCCATTATTTAGTCCTAAATAATCAGGTAATAATCCGTCGCCATCACTATCAAAAGCATCATCTCCAAAACCAATACCATTACCATTTGGATCAGGGAATTCATCTTCAGTTAAAATACCATCATTATCATCATCTGTATCTAGATAATCAGGAATACCATCATCATCAGAATCGTCATTAGTTGGATCATCATCTCCATTTGGATCAACTTCACCATCAGAATCATTAACATCTCCATAATCTTCATTAATAGTTAATACACCATCATTATCATCATCAGGATCTAACCAGTTAGGTAAACCATCTCCATCTGTATCTCCGATTGGTAATTCAATACCATTAGGTACATTATCAAAATCACAATCTGCATTGAACCAGTCAATAGATTGAGGTTCTGTTATGCTTTCTGGTATTAAATCACATAGATTTAATGGATCGGTATTGTCATCTAATTCTATACCATTTAGGACACCATCCCCATCACAATCTAATGCTTCCCATTCTGCTGAAACACTAGTTTCGTCTTGACTTGCTGTTAAATAGTCACAAGGATCATTAGGATCTGTTTCATCAGTGATTTCTTGTTCATTTGTTACTCCATCACCATCACAATCTGCTGCTAAATATTCAGTACTTTGTACTAATGTAATGTCTGCTAGATTGAAATCACATGGATCTGTTGGGTCTGTTGCTGGATCTCCGTTTGGTGGATTCAACTCATCGCCATTTGTTACTCCATCTCCATCACAATCTGTTGTTAAGTAATCTGCTCCTAACATTGTTAAGTCTTGATCAGCTACATTTAAATCACACGGATCTGTTGGGTCTGTTGCTGGATCTCCGTTTGGTGGATTCAACTCATCGCCATTTGTTACTCCATCTCCATCACAATCTGCTGCTAAGTAATCTCCA
>JALZUT010000225.1 GCA_023300575.1 Olleya sp. | reverse complement strand
AGGATAAAATTTAAGACTTGCCCATTGCTTTTTTTATAAAACCAATCACAGTCATTAAAACACCACCACCAACACCACCTCCAGCTACACTGCTTAAGATGCTTGTTAAGTCTAATCCTGATGTTGCTGCTCCAGCTACTTCATCAATAGCTTCTCCTCCGCCAATACCTAGCATACCTAGAACTTTACCTCCAAGTCCTCCTCCTAAGATTCCGACAAGTGCGTTAAGTCCATTTCCTAAAGAAAAGTTTTTTAATAGCTTTCCTGCTGCAAATCCACCACCTGCTCCAGATAGTAAATTGATAATCATTGGTAAATACTCGCTCATAATTTTAATTTTAGTTAGTAATAAGGTTGTAAATTACTTAAATAATTATATAATTTATATCTTTTTAACTCTTTTTTTGTTAATAGTAATTTTTTTTAAGTTAAAATTATTAATTTTTATAATCTGATTTATTGATAGTTACTGTCTCAACTTTGAGGTTGCACTAAGTTTAATTATCTTTCCTCTTTTAATTCTTTTACTATGCGCTACTATATTTTATCTCTATTACTTTTTGTATCAATACAACTAACAGCTCAAGAGGAGTCATTAGTAAAAAATGTGCCTTTTGTTAACATTGGGCCAACAGTTATGAGTGGTCGTGTTGTAGATATTGATGTAAATCCAGAAAATCCAACCGAGTTTTATGTTGGTTATGCATCAGGAGGTGTTTGGCATACCACTAATAATGGAACTACGTTTACGCCAATTTTAGACAGTTCTAAAACACAAAATGTTGGTGATATTGCAGTAGATTGGAATAGTAAAACCATTTGGGTTGGTACAGGAGAAAATAATGCATCACGTTCATCTTATTCTGGAATAGGAATCTTAAAATCTATAGATAACGGAATCTCTTGGCAAAATGTTGGTTTACCAAACTCGCAACATATTGGACGTATTTTGATAAATCCAAATAATCCAAATGAAGTTACTATTGGTGTTACAGGTGCTTTATATTCTAAAAGTAAAGATAGAGGCGTTTACAAAACTAAAGATGGTGGACAAACTTGGACTAAAACCTTATTTGTAGATGATCTAAGCGGAATTATAGACTTACAGCATTCACCTAACGATTACAATGTAATGTTTGCTTCGTCATGGACTAAGGACAGAAAAGCATGGAATTTTGATGGAAGCGGAAATAATTCAGCAATTTACAAAAGCACAGATGCAGGAGAAAATTGGACAAAAGTTTCGACCAAAAAAAGCGGTTTTCCAACAGGAAACGGAACAGGAAGAATAGGATTGGCAGTTTACGATAATAATATTGTTTATGCTATTCATGATAGTCAATTTAGAAGACCTTCCGAAGGGAAAAAAGAAAAGACAAGAGGGCTACAAAAAGACGATTTTAAAACCTTGAGTACTTCAGAGTTTTTAAATCTAGACGATAAAAAACTAAATGGATTTTTAAAGACCAATGGTTTTCAAGAAAAATACAGAGCAGAAAATGTTAAACAAATGGTACGTAGCGGAAATGTAAAACCAGTTGATTTGGCTCATTATTTAGAAGATGCTAATTCTATGTTATTTGATACTCCTGTAATTGGTGCTGAGGTTTATAAAAGTATAGATGGAGGGCAAACCTGGAATAAAATGCACGACGATTATTTAGACGATTTGTATTTTAGTTATGGTTATTATTTTGGTCATGTGCACGTATCGCCAGTTAATCAAAATGATATTTACGTTTATGGTGTACCTATTTTAAAATCTAAAGATGGCGGTAAAACCTTTACCACAATAAGTGCAGAAAATGTACATGCAGATCACCATGCACTTTGGATAAACCCTAAAAACCCAAATCATTTGATTAATGGTAATGATGGAGGCGTTAATATTACTTATGATGATGGCGAAAATTGGATAAAAAACAACTCGCCTTCTGTAGGACAGTTTTATGCTATAAACGTTGATAATCAAGAGCCCTATAATGTCTATGGAGGTTTACAGGATAATGGTGTTTGGATGGGAGCGCATGATGCAAGAGAGGATAAAAGTTGGCAGCAATCTGGTCAATACCCATGGAAAAGTATAATGGGTGGAGACGGGATGCAAATAGAAATTGATAATCGCAATTCAAATATTGTCTACACAGGTTTTCAGTTTGGAAATTATTTTAGACTTAATTTGGAAACTGAAGAACGAACATACATTCAGCCTAAACATGAGTTAGGCGAAAAACCATACCGTTTTAATTGGCAAACACCAATTCGTTTATCGCGTCACAATCAAGATATTTTATATTTAGGAGGCAATAAATTGATGCGTTCTTTAGATAAAGGCGCTAATTGGAAAGCAATTAGTGAAGATTTGACCCAAGGTGGAAAGCAAGGAAATGTAGCTTACGGAACCTTAACATCAATTAGCGAATCGCCTTTTGAGTTTGGATTAATTTACGTTGGTAGTGATGATGGATTGATCCACGTCACAAAAAACCAAGGTGCCTCTTGGCAAAATATTTCTTCTAATTTACCCGCTAATTTATGGGTAAGTCGTGTAGTGGCTTCTAAGCATAAAAAAGAACGTGTCTATGCTACTTTAAATGGATATCGATTTGATGATTTTGCAACTTATGTTTATAAAAGTGATAATTACGGACAAACTTGGATACCAATAAACACTGGTCTTCCAACATCACCTGTAAATGTGATTATTGAGGATCTAATTAAAGATAATATACTGTATTTAGGAACCGATAATGGTGCTTATGTTAGTTTTAATAATGGTGATAAATGGGATGCGTTTTCCAAAAATCTTCCAGCAGTTGCGGTTCATGATATTAAAATGCAAAAGCAAAGTAACGACCTGCTAATAGGAACACACGGAAGAAGTATTTACAGGACTAATGCAGAACCTTTACAACAATTTAATACAGGAATGGTTTTGTCTTCTGCAACTACTATTTTTGAGGTTGATAAAATTAGAGAGTCTAGACGTTGGGGTAATTCTTGGAGCAAATGGATGCAACCTTTTGAACCTAAACTGAAAATTAAGTTTTTTACTTCTAATTCAGGGACACAAGATATCCGGATTTTGTCTGAAGATAATTCGGTTTTAAATACCATTTCTGTAAAAGCAGACAAAGGGTTTAATTATGTTGATTATGATTTAACAATTACGGATAAAGGAAGAAAAGCCTTGATGAAAGCCAATAAGACTTTAGATATCAATAAAGCTAAAAATGATAAATACTATATACCTAAAGGAAAATATACAGTGAAAATGGGTGCTACAACTAAATCGTTTGAGATTGATTAAGTAAAAACTTAATTAAACCCATTCTAAATAGAATAAATGAGAGTTAAAATTTGTTTCAAAATGCATTGAGCCCTATATTTGTGTAACAAATTTAACTACAATTATAATGAGCGGAATTTTAAATTCTTCAATAGGAAGAAAGTTTGCTATGGCACTTTCAGCACTCTTTCTAATGTTTTTTTTACTGCAACATTTTGCAATTAATATTTTATCAGTCTTTAGTGAAGATGCTTTTAATAGCGCTTCCCACTTTATGGGTACGTTTTGGGCTGTGCAATATTTGTTGCAACCGGTTTTGATTTTTGGTGTGATTTTCCATTTTTTAATGGGCTTTGTGCTAGAAATTAAAAACAATAAAGCAAGACAGATTAGCTACGCAAAAAATAATGGTGGCGCAAATTCTTCTTGGATGAGCCGTAACATGATTTGGAGTGGAGGTTTTATTTTAATCTTTATGATTATCCACTTCTTAGATTTCTGGATCCCAGAATTAAATGTAAAATACATACAAGGTGATATGTCTGGGTTACTTCCAAATGGTGAGTTTAGATACCATGAAGAATTAGTTCATAAGTTTGTGCCAATATGGCGTGTAGCTTTATATTGTATAGGATTTATATTCCTAGCACTTCATTTATTACACGGTTTCAACTCTGCATTCCAGTCAGTAGGAGCTAATAACAAATACACAAAAGGATTAAAAGGATTAAGTAAAGTTTACGCAATTGGTATTCCGTTAGGATTTATCTTCATTGCATTATTTCATCACTTTAATCACTAAAAAATAGTTAACTATGATTTTAGATTCAAAAATACCACAAGGACCACTTAAAGATAAGTGGACTAATCATAAAAATAAAATAAATCTAGTTAATCCAGCTAACAAACGTCTAATAGATGTTATTGTAATTGGTACAGGATTAGCTGGTGGTTCTGCAGCTGCAACGCTTGCAGAACTAGGTTATAACGTAAAAGCATTTTGCTTTCAAGATTCACCTAGACGTGCGCACTCAATTGCAGCTCAAGGTGGTATAAATGCAGCAAAAAATTATCAAGGTGATGGAGATTCTACTTACAGATTGTTTTACGATACTGTAAAAGGTGGTGATTACCGTTCTAGAGAAGCAAACGTTTACCGTTTAGCAGAGGTGTCTGCAAACATCATTGATCAATGTGTAGCACAAGGGGTACCTTTTGCTCGTGATTATGGTGGGTTATTGGACAACCGTTCTTTTGGAGGTGTTTTAGTATCGCGTACATTTTACGCAAAAGGACAAACAGGTCAACAATTATTATTAGGTGCTTACTCTGCAATGAACCGTCAAATTGGACGTGGTAAAATTAAAATGTACAACCGTCATGAAATGCTTGACGTTGTAAAAGTTGATGGAAAAGCAAGAGGTATTATAGCACGTAACTTAGTAACAGGAGAAGTAGAAAGACATGCGGCTCATGCTGTTGTATTGGGTACAGGAGGTTATGGTAACGTATTTTTCTTATCTACAAACGCAATGGGAAGTAATGTTACAGCTGCTTGGAAAGCACATAAACGTGGCGCCTTTTTTGCAAACCCTTGCTACACGCAAATACACCCAACTTGTATTCCTGTTTCTGGAGACCATCAGTCTAAACTAACGTTAATGTCTGAATCTTTACGTAACGATGGACGTATTTGGGTACCTGCTAAAAAAGAACATGTAGAGGCTATTCGTAACAAATCAATGAAGCCTACAGATCTAGCTGAAGCAGATCGCGATTATTATTTAGAGCGTCGTTATCCAGCGTTTGGTAATTTAGTACCTCGTGACGTTGCCTCTCGTGCAGCTAAAGAACGTTGTGATGCTGGTTTTGGTGTAAATGCAACAGGAGAAGCAGTGTATTTAGATTTTGCAACTGCAATTACACGTTACGGAAAAGAGCAAGCACTTATTCATCATTTAGATGTAAATGATGCAGCTTTAGTTAAAAAATTAGGACAAGAAGTTGTTAAAGATAAGTATGGAAATTTATTCCAAATGTACGAGAAGATTGTAGATGAAAACCCATACGAAACACCTATGATGATTTATCCAGCTGTACACTATACAATGGGTGGACTTTGGGTAGATTATAACTTACAAACAAGTGTACCAGGATTATATGCAATCGGAGAAGCTAACTTCTCGGATCATGGTGCAAACCGTTTAGGTGCTTCTGCATTAATGCAAGGTTTAGCAGACGGTTATTTTGTATTACCGTATACAATTGGTGACTATTTAGCACACGATATTAGAACAGGACCAATTTCTACAGATACTAAAGAGTTTGAAGAAGCTGAAGCTAAAGTAAATGCTGAAATTGATCATTTAATAAATAATAATGGTACTAAACCTGTTGATTATTTCCATAAAAAATTAGGAAAAATCATGTGGAATAAATGCGGAATGGCTCGTAATGAAAAAGAGCTAAAAGAAGCAATAGAAGAGATTTCGGCTTTAAGAGCAGAATTTTGGAAAGATGTTCGTATACCAGGAGCAGCAAACGAGTATAATGAAGAATTGGCAAAAGCAGGTCGTGTATCTGACTTTTTAGAGTTAGGAGAATTGTTTGCAAAAGACGCACTAGTTAGAGAAGAATCTGCAGGAGGACACTTTAGAGATGAGTATCAAACAGCAGAAGGTGAAGCGATGCGTCGTAAAGAATTTCAATTTGTATCGGCATGGGAATATAAAGGAGAACCTAAAGATGCGGTATTACACAAAGAAGAATTAACTTACGAAAACATAGAAGTAAAAGAACGTAGCTACAAATAATTTTTATTTACTAACCAAAAACCAAAAACCAAAAACCAA
>JALZUT010000224.1 GCA_023300575.1 Olleya sp. | reverse complement strand
AATAGGATTTGGTTTTTTAAAAAGGTCTTAAGGTTTACTCTGTTGTCTATTAGGTCTTGTAACTGCTTTTAATTATAACCAGTACACCATTTAAGAACTTGATAATTTTTTTTGATTAATCTGTTGTTTTTCAAATTTTTACTAGATAGGTAAAATGTTTTGTCTCCAATTTTAATTTCCGCATTTTTAAAATTCGATTTGATTTTAATTCTTCCAATCATAACATTTTTATCATAAACGTTTATTGAGTCATTTTCTAATAGTGCTATCATACATAATAAATATGTGTTAGTTTTTTTACATTTTGTAAAAGGTAAAAAGAATATAATTTCAAACAATAAAAGTAAATTATAGATGTTCAGAAACCTTAGTAAAACCAATTAACCTTTTTTGTTGATATTCAATATCTTATCTAAACATTAAAGCTATTAACAAGTTCTTCTAAAAATAAAACACGAAATCTTAATAATTTCAACTAAAAAACCTAATTTTGCAAGCGTTTAACAACGCAATATGACATCAGAAACTAAGTATATATTTGTAACAGGAGGTGTAACTTCTTCTTTAGGAAAAGGAATTATCGCAGCTTCTTTAGCTAAGCTTCTTCAAGCTCAAGGTTACAGGACAACTATCCAAAAATTAGACCCTTACATTAATGTTGATCCAGGAACTTTAAATCCTTATGAGCATGGAGAATGTTACGTTACTGATGATGGTGCCGAAACCGACTTAGATTTAGGCCATTACGAGCGTTTTTTAAACGTCCCAACAAGTCAAGCTAACAATGTTACTACTGGGCGTATTTACCAAAGCGTAATACAAAAAGAACGTCGTGGTGAGTTTTTAGGTAAAACAGTACAGGTAATTCCGCATATTACAGACGAAATTAAAAACAGAATCCAAATTCTTGGTAAATCTGGCGACTACGATATTGTTATTACCGAAATTGGTGGAACAGTAGGAGATATAGAATCATTACCATACATAGAAGCAGTAAGACAATTAAAATGGGATTTAGGAGATAACAATGCGTTAGTTATTCATTTAACATTGGTTCCTTATTTAAAAGCTGCAGGAGAATTAAAAACAAAACCAACACAACACAGTGTCAAAACATTGATGGAAAGTGGTGTGCAAGCCGATATTTTAGTATGTCGTACAGAGCACGAATTACCATCAGACTTAAAGCGTAAGCTTGCTTTGTTTTGTAATGTTCGTGAAGAAGCAATAATACAATCTATAGATGCATCTACTATTTATGATGTACCAAATATGATGCTTGATGAAAAATTAGATCAAGTGGTATTAAAAAAATTAGCTTTAGAGAGTAACGTTCCTGATTTAACGATCTGGAATCAATTTTTAAAGCGTCATAAAAACCCGAAGTCTGAAGTTACAATCGGATTAATTGGTAAGTACGTAGAGCTTCAAGACTCTTATAAATCTATTTTAGAATCGTTTATTCATGCTGGAGCAGAAAACGAAGTAAAGGTAAATGTAGAATCTGTACATTCTGAATATTTAAATGAAGACAATATTAAAATGAAATTGTCTCATTTAGATGGCGTTTTAGTTGCGCCTGGTTTTGGAGAACGTGGTATTGAAGGAAAGATTAATGCTATTAAGTTTGTACGCGAAAATAACATTCCGTTTTTAGGCATTTGTTTAGGGATGCAAATGGCTGTTATTGAGTTTTGTAGAAACGTCATCGGACTTAAAGATGCAAACTCTACAGAGATGAATCCTGATACTAAAAACCCAGTAATAGACATCATGGAAGAACAAAAAACCATCACAGATATGGGTGGTACTATGCGTCTTGGTGCTTGGGATTGTCAGTTAGAAAAAGACTCAATAGCTTACAAAGTGTACCAATCTGAAAACATAAAAGAACGTCACAGACACAGATATGAGTTTAATGGCAGTTACAAAAGTAAGATAGAAACTGCAGGTCTAAAAGCTACTGGATATAACCCAGAAACTAAGCTAGTAGAAATTATAGAAAACCCATCTCATCCTTGGTTTGTTGGTGTACAATACCATCCAGAATATAAAAGTACAGTAGCCAATCCACATCCTTTATTTATAGCATTTGTAAAGGCTAGCTTAAAACATAAGAAAAGTAAATAGTGTCAATATGACACCAAATTAAAAGTGGTCGTATATTTGACCTTATAAAAATAGACTTAGATTAGCCTGCAAGGTTTTATTAACCTTGTAGGTTTTGTCTTAAATAATTAAAAATGGAAGAAAAAAAGCTAGACGTAAAATCAATTATAGGGTTTGTATTAATCTTCGCTATTTTATTATTCATGATGTGGCAAAATCAGCCAACACCAGAAGAGATAGCAGCTAAAGAAGCAGAAAAACAAGCACAAATTGATGCCGATAAAAAAGCAGAATCTACAACAAATACAGATGCTAAAGTTACTACAGCTCTAGATTACTCTAAACCAAAAGATTCTACTGCATTAGTAGCATTACAATCTAAAATAGGTGATTTTGCCTATTCTGCAGCTACTTCTACGTTTTCTGAAAATGAATTAGAAATAGAAAACGAGGTGTTAAAATTAAAGTTTAATACTTTGGGTGGTCACCTTTCTGAAGTTAAACTAAAACAATTTGTAGATTTTGATTCTATTCCAATTCATTTGGTAAAAGATGGTAATGCTGTATTTAATATCAATTTTCAAACTACAGATAACCGTACTTTAAATACAAAAGATTTATACTTTCAGCCAACAGTTACTAAAAGCGGAGACAATACTATTGTATCTATGAAGCTTAAAACTGCAGAGAATAAATTTTTAGAATATAATTATGTAATCAAACCAAACGAGTATATGATTGATTTTAATATTCGCTCTCAAGGTTTAGAAACTGCAATAAATACCTCTAATCCAATTAATTTAGATTGGAAGCAAAAAACATACAGACATGACCAAAGTATCTCTTATGAAAATAGATATACAGATATTCATTACCAAAGTGATGGAGATGAAGACTATACAGGTTTAAGAGGAGGAGAAGATGAGGTAGAAGACTTAACTTGGGTAAGTTTTAAACAACACTTTTTTAATTCGACTTTAATATCAGACAAAGCCTTTAAAAAGACCACTCTTTTTTCTGAAAACTTAGTAGAAGACGAAAAAGTAGATACTGTTTTTACAAAGCAGTTTGCATTTAAAACACCTTTGGCTTTAAGTGGTGCCAATATAGATAACAATTTAAAACTGTATTATGGACCTACAGATTTAAAGGTTTTAAAACAATATGATGGTAATTTAGACGAAATAGTATCTTACGGATGGGGAATTTTTGGATGGATTAACAAACATCTATTAATGCCTTTATTTGGATTTTTAAGTGGTTTTTTACCTTATGGTATTGCTATAATTGTAATGACAGTCTTAATAAAATTAGCCATGTCATTTGTACAATACAAGCAATACTTATCTCAGATGAAACTAAAGGTTTTAAAGCCAGAATTAGACGCAATTAGAGAAAAGCATAAAGACAATAAAATGAAAGCGCAGCAAGAAACTATGGCGCTTCAAAATAAAGCAGGAGCAAGTCCTATGGCTGGATGTTTACCAGCTTTAATACAAATGCCAGTTTTTTACTCTTTATTCATGTTTTTTCCTGTTGCATTTGCTTTAAGACAGAAAAAGTTTTTATGGGCTGAAGATTTATCATCTTATGATGTAGTTGCAGAATTACCTTTTAATATTCCATTATATGGTGATCATGTTAGTATGTTTCCAATATTAGCAGCAATTGCTATTTTCTTCTATATGAAGTTAACTACTGGACAAAACCAAATGTCTGCACCACAACAAGAAGGGATGCCAGATATGGCTAAAATGATGAAGTATATGATTTACTTTGCACCCATCATGATGCTTGTCTTTTTTAATCAATATGCATCAGGATTAAGTTTATATTACTTTATTTCTAACTTAATTAGTATTGGTATTTTATTAGTCATCAAAAATTTTATTTTAGATGAAAAGAAAATTCATGCTAATATCCAAGTTCAAAAAGCAAAACCTAAGAAAGAAAGTAAGTTTCAAGCTAGAATGAAGAACATGATGGAACAAGCAGAAAAGCAAAAACAAATGCAACAACAGCAAAAAAACAAGAAAAAATAAAATTGAATAAAATAGAAAAAGCTGTCAACTATAACCTGAAAAGTTAAGTTTGGCAGCTTTTTTGGTATATGAAAATAGAATAATATACGTTAAGCCATTAGGCCTGATTTCCGCGAAAGCGAAATAATACTATATAAAATGAAAAAACTAACAACTCTTTTTATCTTCTTAATAACCTCTGGTTTATTGGTCGCACAAGATTTTAACCAATTTGATTCAAACGGAAAACGACATGGTAAATGGAAAAAGAATTTTGACAAAACAGAAGTTGTTAGATATACTGGCGAGTTTAATCACGGAAAAGAAATTGGGACCTTTAAGTTTTATAAAAAAATTGATGGTAAACCTGTATTAACAGCAACTAAGGTTTTTAATGCTAATGATGCAAGTGCGCAAGTTACTTTTTTTACAAGTATTGGTAAAAAGATTAGCGAAGGTAAAATGAACGGTAAATCCTATATTGGTAAATGGGTGTATTATCATAAAAATCCAGAAAAAATAATGACTGAAGAGTTTTATAACAATAAAGGAAAACTTGAAGGCGAGCATAAAGTCTATTACTTAAGTGGTCAAGAAGCTGAGATTGCAGTGTATAAAAATGGGCTTTTAGATGGCGAATCTAAATGGTTTGCAGAAAACGGAAACCTATTAAAAAGTATTACTTATAAGGAAAATGTATATGATGGTCCTTATAAATCTTATGATACTAATGGACTTTTATCCAAAGAAGGGCATTATAAAGATGACGTTAAGTGTTGTGTATGGAAACGTTATAAAAATGGCGAATTGGTAGAAGAAAAAGACCTTAGTAAAAAAGATGCTAGTTCTAAAGATTAAAACTTATTATAATAAAATTAAAAAACGCCTTGATTTTCAAGGCGTTTTTCGTTTTGATAGTTTAAATCACTAATACTAAAGGGATAATTAATTTGTTAAACTACTTTGTGAAAATGCAACTTTTTTTATTAAAATATTCCTGACTTGTTTAGTTTTGTTTAACAAAAATAACAAAAAACTAAACAATATACTATAAAAGAGTTATTAAAATTTTGTAATTCATTGATTTTTATGTTAATTATTTTAAGATTCTTTCTGCAAAAAGGATGAAACTAATTTTTTTTAAATACTGTATCTTTGCAAACTATTAGTAATACACATGAAAAAAAGAGTAGTAGTTGGTTTATCAGGAGGAGTAGATTCAAGCGTTGCAGCCTATTTATTAAAGGAGCAAGGTTATGAAGTTATTGGCCTTTTCATGAAAAATTGGCATGATGATTCTGTTACCATATCCGATGAGTGTCCATGGTTAGATGATAGCAATGATGCAATGTTGGTTGCAGATAAATTAGGTATTCCGTTTCAGACTGTAGATTTAAGCGAGCAGTATAAAGAGCGTATCGTAGATTATATGTTTAATGAATACAAAAAAGGACGCACACCAAACCCTGATGTGTTATGTAACCGAGAAATCAAGTTTGACGTCTTTATGAAAATAGCTTTAGACTTAGGTGCAGATTATGTTGCTACTGGTCACTATTGCAGAAAAGGAACTATTGAAAAAGACGGTATGCAAGTACATCAATTATTAGCTGGTGCAGACCCTAATAAAGATCAATCTTATTTTTTGTGCCAACTGTCTCAAGCACAATTAGCAAAAGCGTTATTTCCTATTGGCGAATTGCAAAAACCAGAAGTTAGAGCTATAGCTAAAGCACAAGATTTGATTACTGCAGAGAAGAAAGACTCTCAAGGCTTATGTTTTATAGGAAAAGTAAGGTTACCAGAGTTTTTACAGCAACAACTAAAGCCTAAAGAAGGTGTTATTGTTGAAATTCCAAAAGAACATTCATTTTATAACGAAGTAATACCAGCATTTAATTCTAATACAGAAGCGCTTCAATTTGGGGCAAGAAAACCGAGCTACTCTGTTGAAGATGGTGTTGTAAAAGGGAAACATCAAGGCGCTCATTATTTTACAAAAGGACAACGTAAAGGACTTGCTGTTGGTGGTACAATAGAACCACTTTTTGTAATAGATACAGATGTAAATGAAAACGTAATTTATACAGGTCAAGGAAAATCGCATCCAGGATTATATAAAAAAACGTTATTTGTTAGTAATGAAGAATGGCATTGGATACGACCTGATTTAGCTTTACAAACAAATGAAACGTTAGACGTCTTATCAAGAATTAGATACAGACAAGGTTTAGAAAAAGCCACGATTTATAAAACAGAATTTGGTGTTTATGTTCAGTTTGAAGACGCTCAATTTGCTATTCAAGAAGGTCAATTTGTAGCCTGTTATTTGGGTGAAGAATTAGTTGGTTCAGGTGTAATTTCTTAAATTGCATTAACTAATAGTTATTGTTATGAAAAAACTCTTGCTTTTTTCCATTTTCATATATTCTACGTTTCTGTTTTCTCAGGAACATGCTTGGGTATATTTAGTAGACAAACCTAATAGTGCAACTGCTTTGTCAAATCCTATTTCAATTTTATCTCAAAAAGCACTAGATAGGAAAGCAGCACATAATGTAGTTGTAGATTTTAGAGATGTGCCAGTTGACGAAACTTATATTACGTCAATAAAATCGGAAACCGGAATAACAGTTTTAGCAAAATCAAAATGGTTTAATGCAGTACACGTAATTGGTAGTCAAACAGATATCAATGCCTTAACAACACTTGTTGTAAACGGAGTTACTATAGTTAGTACTATAGATTTTGCAGACGACAGTCTAAATAGCAGAAATACTCAAAACCAAAATAAACATCAAATAGAAGCTAGCTTTACAACCTTTAATTATGGTAACGCAGCTAACCAAATAGAAATGATTAATGTTGACGACTTACACCAACATGCTAATAGTTACACAGGAACAGGAATGACAGTTGCGGTTTTAGATGCAGGTTTTACTAATGTAAATACCATGAGTGGGTTTCAGCGTTTAAGAGATAATAACGGAATTTTAGGTGGTTTTGATTTTGTAGATAGAAATACAGATGTCTTTGCGTATACAGGAAACACTCACGGAACATGGGTATTAAGTACTATGGCTGGATTTATTCAAGATCAATTTGTTGGTACAGCTCCAGATGCACAGTATTATTTATTTAGAACCGAAAAAGCAGAAAGCGAAACACCAATGGAGGAAAGTCTATGGGTTGAAGCTGCAGAACGTGCAGACAGTTTGGGTGTTGATGTTATCAATTCTTCTTTAGGATATACCACTTTTGATAATCCTAATTACAGTTACACACCTGCAGATATGGATGGTAATACAACCTACATTACAAAAGGTGCAAATATTGCACATGAAAAAGGGATTTTAGTAGTAAATTCTGCTGGTAATTCTGGCGCTTCTTCATGGCAAATAGTTGGTGCTCCTGCAGATGGTGCAGGTGTATTTAGTATTGGTGCAGTTAATGCAGCAGGTAATTATGCTAGTTTTAGCTCGCAAGGTAATGGGATGCAGCCTACGCAAAAACCAGATGTTGTAGCCCAAGGACAAGCCAGTTATGTTATAACCACAAGTGATACTATAACCACGTTAAGTGGTACTTCTTTTAGTGCGCCAATATTAGCTGGCGGAATAGTCTGTTTATGGCAAGCTTTACCTAGTCTTTCTAATGCTGAAATTATGCAGTTAGTACGCGAATCTGCTTCGCAATACACAACACCAGATAATTTGTTAGGTCACGGGATTCCGGATTTAGCGTTAGCATTAGCTGAAGTATTGTCTGTTCAAGAATTTCAGAATCAAAACACGGTTTTAAAAGTCTATCCAAATCCTGTTAATACAGAATTGACTATAGAACTTCCTAGTCAATATGACGAAGCTGTAATTACCGTTTATGATCTTTTAGGTAAAAGAATCATCGAAACTAAAGTTAGTGCAACTCAGCAAAAAGTAAATACAAGTGCTTTAGCAAATGGTGTGTATTTGGTTAAGATTGAAGCTAAAGACTTATTGATTACCAAAAAAATAATTAAAAATTAAGTAAAGTTGTCACCTCGAGCGTAGTCGAGAGAGGTCTCTTTTTTATTAAATTTCAAATAAAACCGAATATCACACCGAGTAAGCCTGTGCTTAGCGCAGTCTCAGTGTCGGAATGCCTAATAAATACAAATTATGCCAAACAAAATCACTCAACTTTTTAATATAAAACACCCAATTATCCAAGCAGGTATGATATGGAATAGTGGCTGGAGACTAGCGTCTGCTGCAAGTAATTCTGGAATATTAGGATTAATAGGTGCAGGAAGTATGTATCCAGACGTATTACGCGAGCACATCCAAAAATGTAAAAAAGCAACCGACAAACCTTTTGGTGTCAATGTCCCAATGTTATACCCTAATATTGAAGAGATCATGACTATTATTGTAGAAGAAGGTATTAAGATTGTGTTTACCTCTGCAGGTAATCCAAAAACATGGACCAAATGGTTACAGGATAAAGGCATTACAGTTGTACACGTAGTTAGTAGCGTAAAATTTGCTTTAAAAGCACAAGATGCAGGTGTAGATGCAATTGTAGCAGAAGGTTTTGAAGCTGGTGGACATAATGGTCGCGATGAGACCACAACACTAACCTTAATACCAATAGTAAAAGAGCAAATCCAAATACCACTAATTGCAGCAGGTGGTATTGCAACAGGAAAAGCCATGTTAGCTTGTATGGTTTTAGGAGCAGATGGTGTACAAGTAGGAAGCCGATTTGTAGCAAGTACAGAAAGTAGTGCACATCAAGATTTTAAGCAAGTTGTAGTAGACGCAAAAGAAGGAGATACACAATTAACGTTAAAAGAATTGGCGCCTGTTAGATTAATTAAAAACAAGTTTTACCAACAAGTACAAGATTTGTATAAAACAGGACCAACACCAGAACAACTTAAAAAATTATTAGGTCGTGCACGTGCCAAACGCGGTATGTTTGAAGGCGACCTAGAAGATGGTGAACTAGAAATTGGTCAAATTGCAGGATTAATACATGATATAAAACCAGTTGCTGATATTGTTAAGGAAATAGTGGAGGAGTTTGAGATGGCTAAGCAAAATGTTGCAAATACTTAGTCTATTAACAATTATTAATTAGTCTTTTTACTTTAATAAAGTCAATTAGTATTAACTTTATTAAAATAAAAAACTAACTTGGCTTAATATTTGATATAGCAAATTGAAAACTCGCTATATCTACACGTTGCTATTCATTATTAAAATAAAAATAAAAAAAAATGAGAAATATAATAATATTAATAACACTTGTTTTATCAAATGCTCTTTTTGCTCAAGTAGGTGTTGGCACAACAAATCCTGATAGTTCCTCCATAATGGAATTACAGTCTAATAATAGTGGCTTTTTGTTGCCTAGAGTATCTCTAACTAGCTCTACAGATGTCACTACTATTCCCTCTCCCGCAGAAGGGTTAATGATTTACAATTTAGCATCAAATTGTAATTTACCACCT
>JALZUT010000223.1 GCA_023300575.1 Olleya sp. | reverse complement strand
AGCTAATTTTAGAGAACCATCTTCAGTATGTTGAAATACTAATGAAACAGGAATATCGTACTTTGATACATTTCCATTACTAAACACATAATTATTATTAGTGTTGCTAATTGTGGATAAATTAGAAATACTTCCTAAATTATATTCATTAACTGCAACAGTAATTGCAGCTTCAGCATTGATAACAGGTATAACAGTATTAACTTTAGAAGCTATATCTTGTATTAAACCATTAGCATAGTAGAAAACAAAATTATTTCTTACTGCAACACTTGAAATTGCATTATGTATTTTAACACCTTGATAGGCTTGATTTACATAAACATGATTAATTCTAGTTTTTTTAGAAAAATAAGAATCACTTACCAATAAATTTGATAAATCGTTTTCAGATAACTCATATTTATCTTTATTCTGGTTTAACCAATTTTGAATAAGTGAACCAAACTCGTTACTAGCTAAATTGTTCTGTGCTTGTCCTAGTTGAGAAGCAAACAAAAATACAGTTGCAATTAAGCAAACAATGTAATTTTTCTTCATAATATTGTAGTGTTTTTAAGGTGTATTCTTTAAAATAAGTCTCAAATATAACAAGTAACTTACAATTATCTTTCTTATTTGTGCTATTTATTAAGAATAAATTAAAATTAAATCTACATTTTTAATAATTTCACATATTATTTAATCACATAAATGTATAAAAAACTATTAAATGCTATTGATTCCTTAGAATCATTCCGAAATATAAAGCAAGAAGAGCTTTGTCTTTTAGCCAAAGAATTACGTGAATTTATTATTGAAGCAGTTGCTGCAAAAGCAGGTCATTTAGGAGCTAGTTTAGGAGTTGTGGAATTGACTATTGCTTTGCATTATATTTTTAACACACCTGAAGATAAATTAATTTGGGATGTTGGACATCAAGCGTATGGCCACAAAATATTAACTGGTAGAAAAGATATATTCGATACCAATCGACAAAAAAATGGTATTAGTGGCTTTCCAAAACGTGATGAAAGTAAATTTGATAGTTTTGGAGTTGGTCATTCTTCCACTTCAATTTCTGCAGCTTTAGGGATGGCAATAGCATCTATATTAAAAGGTGATTTTGAAAAACAACATATTGCAGTAATTGGTGATGCATCAATTGCTAGCGGGATGGCTTTTGAAGGCTTAAATCATGCAGGAGTGACAGATGCCAATTTATTAGTTATATTAAATGACAATGCTATTGGTATAGATCCAAGTGTTGGTGCTTTAAAACAATACTTAACAAATGTTAAAAAAGGAACTCAAAAACAAGATAATATTTTTGAAGCCTTAAACTTTGATTATTCTGGTCCTATAGATGGACATGACTTACCGCTTTTAATTTCAGAATTAGAACGTTTAAAAAACGTAAAAGGCCCAAAATTTTTACATGTTATCACTACTAAAGGGAAAGGTCTACGTCAAGCTGAAGAAAATCAAGTCGCCTATCATGCACCAGGAAAGTTTAATAAAGACACAGGAGAATTAGTTACTAAATCTAGTTTTAATCAGCCACCAAAATACCAAGACGTTTTTGGGCATACTATTGTAGAACTTGCAAAGCAGAACGATAAAATCATTGGTATTACTCCTGCTATGCCAACTGGTAGTTCTTTAAAATATATGATGGAACAAATTCCTGATCGTGCTTTTGATGTTGGTATCGCAGAGCAACATGCTGTTACTTTTGCTGCAGGTTTAGCAACGGAAGGAATGATTCCGTTTTGTAATATATATTCCACGTTTTTGCAACGCGCTTATGATCAAGTCATTCATGATGTAGCGTTACAAAATCTACCTATTATCTTTTGTTTGGATCGTGCTGGATTAGTTGGTGAAGATGGAGCAACACATCATGGTGTTTATGATTTGGCTTATTTACGATGCATACCAAACCTCATTATTTTTGCACCTAGAAACGAAATGGAGTTGCGTAATATTATGTTCACTGCTCAATTAGGCTTAGACCATCCTATTGCAATTAGGTATCCACGTGGTAGGGGTGTTACTTTAGATTGGAAACAACCTTTTTATAAAATTGAGATTGGTAAAAGTCAACAACTTAAAAAAGGAACTAAAACTGCTATTTTATCTATTGGAAGTATCGCGAAAAATGTAATCGAAGCTTTAGATTTAATTAAAAATGACTCTGAATTCTCTCATTACGATATGCGTTTTGTAAAACCTTTAGATGTAGTAGCACTTCATGAAATATTTAAAATCCATGACACTATTGTGACTATTGAAAATGCTTCTGTAAAAGGTGGATTTGGAAGTGCAATCGCAGAATTTTCAGCTGAGCATAATTATAAAAACAGATTGATTCTAAAAGGAATTCCGGATATCTTTATAGAACACGGAACCATTTTAGAACTGCAACAATCTATTAAACTTGATTCTGAGAGTTTAAGTCTATTCTTAAAAAAAATGACAGACTAAAATTAGTCTGCCATTTATAATACTATGTTTTATGTTTTTTAATTTGTACTAAAAGACCAAATTTGTCCTATTGTTTTTACTCCATTATTATCTTTAGTATCTATTCTCCAAAAATAAGTTGTTGCGGCTACTGTAGTAACATCAAAAGTTGACATAGCAACATCTGTTTGTAGTAAAGTTGGAGTAGTTGTATCGCCAAAATACACATCATAAGTTAATGTGTCATCAACATCTGTATCACCACCAGTCCAACTTAAATTGGTTGTTCCTGCATCTACAAAACCGCCTAAAGTTGGTGCATTTATTGACGCAGTAAAAGGTGCGTAATTAGATACGCCATCACCTTCTGTATAAAACGCAAATGTTGCTGAAGGTGAAGCTTGATCTTGACTGTCTTTAGCAACTACATTCCAATAATAAGCAACACCTCTTTGAAGCGTTACCATTATACTATTAGTTGTCGCATTTAATTGTTCTACAATATTAGTTAAGTCTCTATCTAAAGCAATTGTTAATGTATAGGACACAGCATCTCCATTAGGATCTGTTGATGCTGACCACTGAAAGTTTAGATTATTATCTATACAAAGTAAATCAGTACTTGGAAAGATAAGAGTGTTTACCGCAGATGGTGCTTCATTTGGAGTAACTGGAACAGTAGGACCTCCTCCTATAGCAGGAGTGTCATCACTTCCTCCACAAGCAGTAATTAATATGAAAGCGAATACTATTGGTAAAAAATTTATTTTCTTAATCATCTTCTTATTTTTTTATAATTTTAAAAACCTTAGGTGTTTCTAAATTCAGTTTAACAAAATAAATACCTGCATTTAAATTACTAAAAGGGACATCGATATAACTAGAGCTATATCTTGTATAAATTTGGCTACTAATTACTCTACCGTTTACATCATAAACTTGTAACTCTATTTGATTTTGAGTGGTCGATGTCGGCAAAGTAATTTTAAGTGTATTAATAACAGGATTAGGACTTGCTATAATATCAAATTGGTTTATAATTGAAGTTCTAAAACTACCCTCGCAAGCCTTAGACGTTTTAATTTCTAGTTCTCCAGATCCAATAAGTTCTAAATCAAATATTGGGTTACTTGTTATTTTAATAACTTCATCGTTAAATAAAACAGTATAAGGAGCTGATCCTGCACTTACATTTACAGTCCTAGAGCTTGATGTATTACCATTATTATTGTTGTTATTATCTGGATTATTAACTATCTCTAATAATATAACCTCAGCAGCTTCAATGTTAATCTCAAAACATTGCTCATAAGTTGTTCCATTAACTGAAACACAAACGATGTAAGAACCTACTGCTAAATCTTCAAAAGGAAACTGACTAGTTGTTCCTGTTAATTGTTCTGAAAGGTTTAAACCATTTCCAACAAGAGTAGCAGTGTAATCAACAAAAACTTGGTTTACATTAACTATAACTGTTCCATTATTTTGACCTTCACAAGTTTCAGAAATAATTTCTAATGAAATATTATCAGCATCTTGGAAGCTAGTATCACATACATCTCCAAATCCATTTCCATTAG
>JALZUT010000222.1 GCA_023300575.1 Olleya sp. | reverse complement strand
TTTTTCGTTTTCTTCAGACGTTTCAACTCCTAAATAGCATCTAACTCCATTTACATTTGGGTTTTCGTCTTTTATCATAGCAATAAAAGCCTCCATGTCCTCTAAAGAGTACCATGATGATCTGTTGTCTGGTTGTCCTGCTGCTGCATCATTTGCAGTTTTTCTAAATGTTGTCCAATTGTTATTTAATGTTTTGGCTTCTGAAGCCGAGATTTTTCCACTAGGTGAAGGCATAATTTAGTTATTTTAAAGATTAATAGCTTATTAAAAAAACTAAATGTAAGAAAAAAACATCAATTTTAACATGTAAATTTAACCTAACCAACCTTCTCTATCCAAACTTCTATATTGGATTGCTTCGCTAAGATGACTTCCTGTTATATGCTCTGATTGTTCTAAATCTGCAATGGTACGAGATACTTTTAAGATCCTGTCATAAGCTCTAGCAGACAAATTTAAACGTTCCATTGCTGTTTTTAATAATTGCATTGATACTTCGTCTAATTTACAATATTTACGTATTTGCTTCACATTCATTTGTGCGTTATAATGTACAGAATCATAGTCTTTAAAACGTGTAGTTTGTTGCTGTCTAGCTTTAGTAACCCGTTTTCTTATGTCTACAGATGTTTCACCTTTACGCTCATCAGACAGCTTCTCAAAAGGCACTGGAGTCACTTCTATATGGATGTCAATTCTGTCTAATAAAGGTCCTGATACTTTACTTAAATAGCGTTGCATTTCTGCTGGACTTGATGTTACTGGTGCATTTGGATCGTTAAAATAACCACTAGGACTTGGATTCATACTAGCCACTAACATGAAAGATGATGGGTAAGTGACTGTAAATTTTGCTCTAGATATGGTTACTTCTCTATCTTCTAAAGGTTGACGCATGACTTCTAAAACTTCACGCTTAAATTCTGGTAACTCGTCTAAAAACAAAACTCCGTTGTGGCTTAGTGATATTTCTCCAGGTTGCGGATAACTTCCACCACCTACTAAAGCGACGTTTGATATGGTATGGTGTGGACTTCTAAATGGTCTTTGCGACATTAATCCTGTTTCTTTTACACGACCTACAACACTATGTATTTTGGTGGTTTCTAACGCTTCGTGGAGTGTCATTGGTGGTAAAATACTTGGTAATCGTTTGGCTAACATGGTTTTTCCTGCTCCTGGTGGACCAATTAAAATAACGTTATGGCCACCTGCTGCTGCAATTTCCATACAACGCTTGATAGATTCTTGACCTTTTACATCACTAAAATCAAACTCTGGATAGTTAAGACTTTTTTCAAATTCTTTACGTGTGTCAATTATGGTCCGTTCTAAGGCTTCGCCTTTATCAAAATAATTAATGACTTGCTTAATATTTTCTACTCCATATACTTCTAATCCATCTACAATAGCCGCTTCTTTTACATTTTGGATTGGTAGGATAAACCCTTTATAACCTTCTTCTCTTGCTTTAATTGCTATTGGTAAAGCGCCTTTTATGGGTTGCAGGTTTCCGTCTAAGGACAACTCGCCCATTATTAAAAAGTCTTCTAAATCTTCTGCAACTATTTGTTTTGAAGCAGTAAGAATACCCATTGCCAAAGTCAAGTCGTAAGCTGATCCTTCTTTTCTAAGATCTGCAGGCGACATGTTAATAATGATTTTTTTACCAGGAATTTTATAACCGTTATTCTGAAGTGCTGCAGCAATCCTAAAATTACTTTCTTTTATAGCATTATCCGGAAGCCCAACAAGGTGGTAGCCAATTCCGCTATCGACATTAACTTCAACAGTTATAGTTGTAGCTTCAACGCCAAAAACAGCGCTTCCAAAAACTTTTTTAAGCATAAAGGGATTGTTTAGAATTTAAAAATAGGGATTATTAGTGGGTCTAACAAAATGAAAGGAAAATAAGACGTAGTATACTTTTTAATACCTATTGTTTTAAAATCTATATAAAAAGCAGGATTTAGAGGTCTTATATTTTATGAATAGAATTTTATGTACATTCGTTTCATCCTATATAATATTACATGAATCGTTCTCAAAAAATCGGCTTATTACTTGGTCCTTTGGTCTTTACTTTAATACTCTTGTTTTTTAATCCAGAAGGCTTATCGCCTCAAGCAAAAGCAATATTAGCATCTGCATTATGGGTTGCTATTTGGTGGATTACAGAAGCTATTCCGATAGCTGTAACAGCCTTGTTGCCTATTGTGTTATTTCCACTTTCTGGCGGTTTAGGATTAAGCGAAACCACAAGTGCATTTGGACACAAATACATCTTTTTATATCTAGGTGGTTTTATAATCGCTATTGCTATAGAGAAATGGCAATTGCACAAACGTATTGCTTTGAATATTATCAATTTTATTGGGTCTGATGTCAAGCAAATTATTTTAGGTTTCATGTTGGCTACTGCATTTTTATCGATGTGGATTTCTAACACCGCAACTGCTGTCATGATGTTACCAATTGGTATCGCAATTATTAAACAGTTAAAAGACAACCCAAATACTAATGAAGACGAAAATAAAATCTTTGGAAAAGTCTTAATGTTAGCAATAGCTTACAGTGCTTCTATTGGTGGAATCGCAACCTTAATTGGCACACCTCCAAACCTAGTTCTAGCTGGTGTGTTGTCTGATATTTACAATTACGAAATCACCTTCCTACAGTGGTTTATGTTTGGGTTTCCTATCTCGATAGTATTATTATTTATTTGCTGGAAGTATTTAACTGCATTTGCATTTACTTTTAAACAAATCAAATTCCCTGGTGGAAAAGCAGAAATCAAACGTCTTTTAAACGCTTTAGGTAAAATTAGTTACGAAGAAAAGATAGTTGGTTTGGTCTTTGGGTTAACCGCTTTTTTCTGGATTACACGTTCGTTTTTATTTAAAGGTTTGTTACCAAATCTAGATGATACTATTATTGCCATTACTTTTGCTATTAGCTTATTTTTAATTCCGTCTAAAAAAGAAAAAGCACCTTTAATGACTTGGGAAGATGCTGTAAAATTACCTTGGGGAATTATCTTACTTTTTGGTGGTGGAATGGCTTTAGCAAATGGATTTGAAACAAGTGGACTTGCCAAATGGATTGGTAGTCAAATGACTGCTTTTAGTGGACTTAATACTTTTTTATTATTATTTTTATTAATAGCTGCTGTTAACTTTTTAACCGAAATCACTTCTAATCTAGCCACAACTGCTATGCTGTTACCGGTTTTAGCACCAATAGCTTTGACTTTAGATATTCATCCTTTTGTACTTATGGTTGGTGCAACAGTTGCAGCTTCTTGTGCGTTTATGTTACCAGTTGCAACGCCACCAAACGCTGTGGTTTTTGGATCTGGTTATTTAAGAATACCTGATATGGTTAAAAAAGGGATTGTAATGAATGTTATATCTATTTTACTGCTTACACTTTTTGTGTATTTACTATTACCTATTTTATGGCACATTACTATTGAAGGTTT
>JALZUT010000221.1 GCA_023300575.1 Olleya sp. | reverse complement strand
GCAGAAAAACTTCCAGACTATTATGAAAGTGAAGACTATATTTCGCACACAGACTCTAAAAGAACTCTGTTTGAAAAAGTGTATCATAGCATTAGATCTATTTCATTAAAAAGAAAATTGAACTTGATAAACGCATTTAATTCAGAAGAAAAAAAACTTTTGGACATTGGATGCGGTACAGGAGATTTTTTAAAAACCGCTTTAGATAATAATTGGAATGTTGTTGGAGTAGAACCAAATCAAGAGGCTAGAACAATTGCAAATACTAAAACAAACAATGTTGTTTTTAAACCTTTAAAATTACAAACGCTTCCAAAACACAGTTTTGATGTTATTACACTTTGGCATGTTTTAGAACATTTACCAAATCTAGAAGAACAAATTAAATTGTTTAAATCACTACTTAAAGAAAAGGGTACTTTAGTAATTGCTGTGCCAAATTATAAAAGTAATGACGCAAAACATTATAAACAGTTTTGGGCAGCTTTTGATGCGCCAAGACATTTATGGCATTTTAATCAGGATTCTATTTCAAAATTATTTAAAAGTATAACTATGGAAGTTACAAAAACTAAGCCTATGGTTTTTGATGCCTACTATGTTAGTTTACTTTCTGAAAAATATAAAAAAGGGAGTATGAAATTATTAAGTGCAACTTGGCAAGGATTTAAGTCTAATCTAAAAGCAAAACGCTCTGGCGAGTATTCTTCCTTGATTTATATCATTAAAAACGATTAAAACGAGTTTAAAAAGCTTGTGTTGTAACAGAAAGTGTTTTCACGACAAAATACCACAGGGTTTTTTAAAAGACGCTTAAAACGCTTTATTTGAACCCATTTTTAATAAGTATTTATTATAGCTTCTATTAATAACGATAATAATATCTTATAGTGATAAAATTTTTTGAAAACTCAGTTTTCAACTCTTTTAATTCTTTTACATTTACCAAAATTTCAAATTATATAAAAAATGAAAAAAATAGTAGGATTAATTATTGTGGTTTTAGCTTTTACTTCTTGTCAACAACAAAAGACTGGATATGTAGATAATGGTAAAATTATAAATGAAATTAAAGAAAAAATAGAATTAGAAACTAAATACACAAATTTAGATGCAGAATTCAAAAAAAAAGGAGATAGTTTAGGTCAATTGTTTCAAGCAGAATATGCTAAAATAAATAGCTATACTGGAAGTAAAAAAGAGAAAGAAATGCAGGTTTTTAATCAAAAGGCACAAGCTTTTCAACAACAAATGCAAAATGATCAACAAAGTTATCAAAAGAAATACCAAGTAGAGATTGACTCTTTGATTGTTAAAGTAAAAACATTTGTAAGTGATTATGGTAAATCTAATGGCTATGACTATATTTTTGGGACAGTTGAAACGTCTCCAAGTATAATGTTTGCTAAAGAGGAAAACGATTTATCTCAAAAAATTATTGAAGGTTTAAATACTGCTTTCAATAAGTAAAACATAAAAACAACTTATTAAAAAGACGTTAAACTGTAGTTTAACGTCTTTTTTCATTTATAACAGATTATATATCTATGCATTTCTTATAAATACTTATATTTAGAGTGCTATTAATTATTTCAATATAAATGACTATGAAAAAGTTATTTGTACAGTTTACCTTATGCTGTACTTTTTTTTCAACCTTACAAGCCCAACAAGTTGTGCCATTTAAAACTGTAAAATCGTTTTATATTTATGGCGATGCTGTAGCTATTGGTAACAATAGTTTAAGTAAACACGCAACAAAACCATACAACAATTTTACGCTTACTAACGATGATATAGAGATGGTTTTTGTTGATATTGACAAAGATAAAAGCACTTTTTCATCTAGTTTAGCAACATTACAATTACCTAAAAACCACTCAAAAATTGCCTATGCAGCCTTATATTGGACAGGAACTTACAGTTATGAAAAAGGAGGAAGAAGAGAAGAAAACGGACAGTTTTATTTTAGTGGTACAAGACAACTCAATAGAAGCGTTATAAGTAAAGTAAAGCTTAAATTACCAGAAAGTGATTATCAATATGTAATAGGAGACGTTATTTTTGATGGTGCAAAAAACACCTCTTTTGCTTTAAGTTCACCTTATGTTTGTTATGCCGATGTTACTAATGTTTTAAAAGGTGCTAAAACACTAAATGGCGATTATGTAGTAGCCAATATTTTTGCAACAGAAGGTTTTTTGTCAGGCGGAAGTGCAGCTGGTTGGATGTTGTATATTGTTTATGAAGCACCAACAAAAATCCCTAAATACATAACCACATTTAATGGGTTTGCACAAGTAGCTACAAAACCTGTTATTATTACTTTAGATAATTTTGAAACACCAAAAAAAGGTAAAATATCTACAAACATGACAATAGCAGCTTTAGAGGGTGATTCTGCTTTAACAGAAGATGAATTTGTTATTGCTAACCCTAAGCTAAAAAGAGCAACTAAACTAAGTAATAAAGACAGAACTGAAAACAATTTTTTTAGAAGCTATATTGATAAAAATGAGAAGTTTAAATCAAGATATCCAAGTAGTGATAACACTTTAGGATTTGATATTGTATCATTAAATTTAGATAATCAAAACGATCTAATTATAACAAATAACACAGACAAAATAGAACTGCTTTTTAACACTAAAAAAGACCTGTTTTATTTTTTTTTTACTGCATTTCAAACCGAAATTAGTAAAGATTTCTTAGAAGAAATTAGTATAAATTTACCTGAAAATGCAATTGTGTTAGCGTCTAAAAAACCTAAGGGTGAAAAAGTGATAATTAAAGAAGAAATACCAATTAAAAAAGAACCAGTTTCTACTGTTTCAAAAATTAAAAAAAGTACTATTAAAACAAATCCAATACCAAAAATTAAGCCTAAAGAAATCTCTTTAAAACAACCAGAAGAAGAGATTAAAAAAGAGTTGGTAAGTCCAATTTCTACAGAAATTGCAACAATGTCTCAAGCTCAAAAAGAGAGTATAAATTCTAGCGACGTTTATATAGGGTCTAAAACCTATGTAAAATCTTTAAAACTAGATGCGCAACCATTAGAAACACAGCGGTTTAAATTGATTTTAGAAAAAAATGCTGCAAAAGTCAAAGGAGTAGACAAAGGCTACTATGTAATTAATAAGTTTTTTTCAAATCCATTAAACGCTGTTGCATGGAATAAGTCTTTACAGGATAAAGGTTATTCAAGCAAGATCCTAGTTGATGAAGACAAAAAATTGTATTATGTTTATGTTTTTCATACTACTAATTTTTATGATGCATTTATGCAACATAAAACGTTAGTTACTAAAACACTTTTTAAAGAAAACTGGGTGTTTAAAATAAACATGGATGGTTTTTAAAAACGTAATTAGTTTCTAAAAATTAGTCTTGTTTAGCGTGTAATAATCGGGTTAATTTAATAGATAAGTCTGTAAGGATTATTTTAGAGTTTCCGTTACGTTCTATATGGTAAATTGCATCATTCAACTCGTTAGAGATATCCATAATATTGTTATTATGTATAAAAGGCGCAAATTTAGAGAGGTCAAAATTTTTGGTTTTAGTTTCAAAATAAACCAATTCTTCAGCGCCATAATTTAGTAACATAGCTTGTCTAAAAAAATCCAAACAAAAGTTTAAAAATTGCTTTTGGGTTTCGCGTCCAGTTTTAGCAATATCTTCACTCCAACCAATAAGATCATGGATAGCAGCTTTGTTTCCTTTGGCTTTAAAGGCAGCACGAATCCAGAAAACAAACCATTTTTCAAATTGATCGTCTTCGCTGTCATGATAGACTAAGTCACAAGCCTTGTTAAAGTTTCCATCAGATTGATGCGCTATTTTTGTAGCTGTAGTATCCTCTAAACTAAACTTTTTAATCAAGCCTTCTTTGATATCTTTTTCTGCTAAAGGCGGAAAATGTAAAATTTGACAACGCGATCTTATAGTGTTTATTATTTGCTCTTCTTCTTCGGCAATTAGAAGAAAAACAGTTTTATTTGGAGGTTCTTCAATAAGCTTTAAGAGCTTATTAGCAGCCTGAGTATTCATTTTTTCAGCCATCCAAATCAGCATAATTTTATAGCCACCTTCATAAGATTTGAGGCTTAATGCTTTTACAATTTCTAAAGCTTCGTCAACACCAATTTGACCTTGTTTATTATCAACACCTAGTAAACGGTACCAATCAAATAAATTACCGTAAGGTTGTTCTTTTAAAAGTTGTCTCCATTCTTCCAAATAAAATTTAGAAATAGGTTTACTTTTAACTTTATCACTTGTAGTTACAGGAAACGCAAAGTGCAAATCTGGATGTGCAAACGTGTTAAATTTTAGGTTACAACTAGCGTTACCTTGGCTGTTTTCGCTATTAGTATTATTACATAAAATATACTGTGCATAGGCAATAGCCATAGGCAAAGTACCAGAACCTTCTGGGCCAACAAATAACTGAGCATGAGGTATACGACCATTATCAACACTTTTAGTTAAGTGTTTTTTAATATGATCTAAACCTAAAATATCGCCAAATAACATAAAACAAATATAGTTTTGTTTGCAAATAAAAACTATTTTTCTTGTTAGATTGATTTTAAGCTTTCAAATTTACAGTATCGCACTATTTGTATATCTTTGAAAACAACTAATACCATTTAATAATGAAGAGATTAATCTATTCGCTGATATTTTTATGCTTAGCATCTTTTGCTTTTGCCCAAGAAGCGGAAATAGAAAATAATACTTTTGTAGACGGAGTTGCATTTAAGCCACAAAAAGAGTTTTATATCTTTGGTGATGTTGTTGTTATTGGGAATAATATACTAAGTGAAGATGACAAAAAACCTTTTAATGACATGCAAGCTGTTAATGATGACATAAAAATGAAGTATGTTGACATTGATAAAGATTCTGAAACCTTTAGTTCTAGTCAAGCGACATTAAAACTACCAAAAGACTTTAAAAAAATAGCCTATGCAGCTTTGTATTGGACAGGTACATATGCTTATGAAAAAGGCTCTAAAAAAGAACAAAGAGGTAATTTTGAATACAGAGGAAACGGAAAACGAGAGTCAAATATTAATGAAATAAAGTTTCAATTACCCAATCAAGGCTACCAAGATATAACGGGAGAAGTTGTTTATGATGGCTCTACAAATACTACGCATGCTATAAATTCGCCATATGTTTGTTATGCAGATGTTACTAAACTATTGAAAGAAACAGAAACAAAATCTGGAGATTATGTTGTCGCTAATGTAAAAGCAACCGAAGGGTATCTATCTGGTGGTAGTGCTGCAGGATGGATGTTATATGTAGTCTATCAATCACCAACAGATAATCCTAAATACATCTCAACATATCATGGTTTTGCACTAGTAAACAAAGAACAACCATTAGATATTACGTTTAAAAACTTTAAATCGGTTAATCAAGGTGATGTAAAAACATCAATTGTAGTGTCTGCTTTAGAAGGAGATGCAACTTTGTTAGATGACGAATGTGCAATAATAAAGCCTAAGGATGGATCGTTTCAATCGTTAAGTAATGGTGTGCGTTTTCAAAAGAATTTTTTCAATAGCTCTATTACAAATAATAGTATAAAAAACAGAGATAGATTTCCAAACAGCGAGAACACTTTAGGCTTTGATATAGCAAAACTTGACATCCCAAATTATAATAATACTATTATTAATAATAACATTAGTGAAACCACTATACGGTTAAAAACAAAATCGGACAGATTTTATTTGTATTTCACAGCCTTTCAGTCAGAAATTGCGCAAACTTATTTCGATGATATCGTGCAAGAAAACAATCCAAACACAAGTAAAAAAGCAAGTGTAGTACCAGAGATTGTTAGAGCGCAACCTGCAACTGTACCAAGCTACAATACTGAAGAAAAGCGTAAGCCATACAAATACTCTAAAAAAGGATTAAACTCTAAATCGTTTAAGTATTTAAAAAACAAAAAATCTTCTATCATTAGCGGAATAGAAGGTGGTTATTATGTTGTAACGGGTGTTTTTGCTGAAGCAACAAGAGCAGGAAAATTTACTTCTAGATTAATAACTAAAGGGTATAAAGCAAATGCTTTTATCAATCCTAAAAAGAACTGGAACTATGTTTACGTTTTAAGAAGCGATACTGCAGAAGAGGCTTTTCAGCTTATGGAAGACTTAAAAACTAACTATAGATATAGAGATACTTGGATATTAAAAACCAATCTTGATTAAATACAAAACCAATTTAATGAAAACACTAAACGACTTTAATTTTAAAAATAAGAAAGCACTTATTCGAGTAGATTTTAACGTGCCTTTAGACGAAAATTTTAATATTACAGATGCAACCAGAATAATGGCAGCAAAACCTACGATTATTAAAATTTTAGAAGATGGAGGAAGCTGTATTTTAATGTCTCATTTAGGTCGTCCAAAAGGAGTTCAAAATCAGTTTTCATTAAAACATATTATTGATAAGATTGAAGATATTATTGGTGTAGAAACCCAATTTGTTAAAGATTGTATAGGTGAAGAGGCACAACAAGCAGCAGCTAATTTAGAACCAGGAAAAATTTTGGTTTTAGAAAATTTACGTTTTCATGATGAAGAAACTAAAGGTAATAACGCTTTCGCGGAAAGCTTAGCCAAACTTGGTGATATTTACGTTAATGATGCATTTGGAACAGCACATCGTGCACACGCTTCAACTACTATAGTGACTCAGTTTTTTCCAGAAAATAAATGCTTTGGTTATTTATTAGAACAAGAAATAAAAAGTATTGATAAAGTAATGCAAACTGGAGAAAAACCAGTTTTAGCAGTACTTGGAGGAGCAAAAGTATCGTCAAAAATCACAATTATAGAAAACATTTTAGACAAAGTTGACCATCTAATTATTGGTGGAGGTATGGCGTTTACTTTTATAAAAGCACAAGGAGGTAAAATTGGAAACTCAATTTGTGAAGACGATAAAATGCCACTTGCATTAGAAATTTTAAGAGTAGCTAAAGCTAAAAACGTCCAGATACATATTCCTGTAGATGTTGTAGCTGCAGATGATTTTAGTAACGATGCAAATAAGCAAATTTCTGATATTACAGCAATACCAGATGGTTGGGAAGGCGTAGATGCAGGACCAAAATCTATTGCACTATTTCATGATGTGGTAATGCAGTGTAAAACCATACTTTGGAATGGACCTTTAGGTGTTTTTGAAATGGAAAACTTTGCTAACGGAACGATTGCTTTAGGTAACTCTATTGCCGAAGCGACTAAAAATGGTGCCTTTTCTTTAGTTGGTGGAGGCGACTCTGTAGCAGCTGTAAAACAGTTTGGTTTCGAGAAAAAAGTAAGCTACGTAAGTACAGGAGGAGGCGCAATGCTAGAAAGTTTAGAAGGTAAAACTTTACCAGGTATTGCAGCCATTTTAGAATAATCGTGCTATTTTTAACGTTATGAAGTAAACAGTTGTAAATGCATCAAATCAAATCATATTTTACCTATCTATTAATCGCTTTAGTCACTAGTTTTGGTCTCGCACAAGATACTTTGCAAGCTCAAACAAGGCTAACACAAGACCAATTAGAAGCAGGAAAAGACTATGTAATCGATACTATTATCGATGGGCAAGCCTACTTTAAAAAGTCTATTGAAGCCATTCAACCAGTTGTGTTGCCAAAGGTTTTACAAGACGACGCTTTTGCTTCAGAAATAGATAAAAAATGGATGCAGGAATTGTACAACAATACCTTGTTCGACACTATTTATAGAGACGTTTCTGGCTTAAAATACGATGCGGTATATTATCCAGAATTAACAACAGATACTTTAAAAGCGAGGTTAGAAAGGCTAAATGCTAGAACACCTTTTAATGTAGAATATAATAAAGGTTTAGAAAGTGTTATCAAGTCGTTTTTAAAAAATAGACACCAATCTTTTGAGCGTTTAATGGGACTTAGTAATTACTACTTCCCGATGTTTGAGCGCGAGATGGATAGTTATGACATCCCTTTAGAGATGAAATATCTTGCAATCGTAGAATCGGCTTTAAAACCACGAGCAAGATCTAGAGTTGGCGCAACAGGCTTATGGCAATTTATGTTTGCAACAGGTAAACAATACGGTTTAGATGTAAGTAGCTATGTAGATGAGCGAAGCGACCCAATAAAATCAACAAGATCTGCTGCAAAATACTTGTCAAAATTATATACTTTATTTGGCGATTGGGACTTGGCATTAGCAGCTTATAATTCAGGACCAGGTAATGTTAGTAAAGCAATAAGACGATCTGGAGGGTATCAAAATTATTGGAATATTCGTCCAAACCTTCCACGTGAAACAGCTGGATATGTTCCTGCTTTTTTAGCAACTATGTACATTTTTGAATATGCAGAAGAGCATGGATTTGTGCAACACAAACCAGAGTTTCACTTAATAGAAACCGATACCATTCACGTTAAACAAATGATTACTCTGGATCAAGTATCAGAGTTTACAGGATTAGAGATCGAAACACTTCAGTTTTTAAACCCAGCTTACAAACTAGATATTATTCCGTACATAAAAGGAAAAAACTACACCTTACGTTTACCTAGAGATATTGTTGGCGCATATGTAAATAATGAAGACCAATTATATGCGCACGCTAAAGCGGAATTTGATAAACGTGAAAAACCATTGCCTCAATTTTCTGATTCTGAAACTAAAACAAGATACAAAGTCCAACAAGGTGATTACCTTGGGAAAATAGCCCGAAAATTTGGAGTTAGAGTTAGTCAAATTAAACAGTGGAATGGCTTACGAAGTAATAACCTAAAAATAGGACAACGTTTAACTATATATCCACGAAACACAGCTGCTATTAAAAAGCAAGTAACTTCATCTAAAACACAAAAAGTTAATAAGCCTGTAAACGGAAAAACGTATACAGTTCAACAAGGAGACTCGCTTTGGAGTATTTCTCAAAAATATTCTGGAGTTTCTGTTCAAAATATCAAAGATTGGAACGGTATTAGTGGTACTAATTTAAAACCAGGGATGAAACTAATTGTTTCTAAAGGGTAATTTTTCAACCTTAATCTAAAGACAAATTATTAATTTTGATGTACGCTGAGTTTATTGAAGCGTATTCAAATACTATTTTAAATTTTAATCTTATGAAAAAATTAATTCTATTATTCTGTTTATCAATTAGTTTTTTATCCTGCAATAAAGGCTCAAAAGAAAGCCAACGCATTGTACCACAATCCTCAGGAAATCTAAATAATATAAACGTTGTTATTGACAATACGTTATGGAAAGGTAAAGTAGGTGATGCTATAAGAGAGGTCTTAACGACATCTGTACAAGGTCTACCACAACCGGAACCTATGTTTGACGTTAACCAAATACCACCAAAAGTATTCTCTGGTTTTGCAGCAAAAAACAGAACGGTTCTAAAAATAGAAAAAGGGGATGATGCAGGACTTAAAATAGCTAGCGATTTGTTTGCAAGACCTCAAAAAGTAGTGGTTGTTACCGGAAAAGATAATGCCGAAATTATTGAAGTTGTAAAAAAAGGGAAAGCTAAAATATTAGAAAGCTTTAAAAATCAAGAAATAGCAGAACGTCAAAGACAAATCAAAAAATCTTTAAATACCAATAATAACATTGAAGAAAAACTAGGAGTAACCCTTAAATTTCCTTCAGCTTATAGAATAGCTAAAGAAGAAGGAAAATTCTTTTGGGCTAGAAAAAACCTAACCACAGGAACTAATAATTTTATGATTTATGAGATTCCTTATGACGCAATAGATAAAGAAGGCGACATCATCCAACAAGTAATTAAAGTTAGAGATAGTATAGGTAAAATCCATGTTCCAGGACCAATAGAAGGCTCTTACATGAAGACAGAAGAAGCGTATACACCGTTTTTATTTAACAGTATTGTAGATAACAAACCAGCTTATGAGGTAAGAAGTACTTGGGACATTAAAGACACGTTTAATGCAGGACCATTTTTAAACTATACAATAGAAGACAAAATAAACAACCGTTATATTGTGATAGAAGGTTTTACTTTTGCACCTTCGGTTGGTAAACGTGACTATGTTTTAGAGTTAGAAGCGATTATAAAATCATTGAGAATAAAAGGTTAAAAAACAATAACCCATAAAAAAACCCAATGCATTGCATTGGGTTTTTATTATTATTTGTAAAAGATAATTATTACTTTTTGTCTTCTTTAGAGTCTTCATCTTCTTTACTTGCGTCTTTAAACTCTTTAATTCCGCTACCTAGTCCTTTCATTAATTCAGGAATTTTTTTACCTCCAAATAAAAGTAAAACAGCTACTATTATAAGAATCATTGAAGTAGGTCCTGGTATTGCAAAAAATATACTTGCTGAAATCATAACTTAAAATTTAGACTACAAAGTTAATAATTAAACTTTAATAATTGCGTTAAAAGCCTAACTTTAGCGTTACACAACCATTATAGCACATAATTTTATTTACTTTTGTTTTTAATATGGCTACAGATAAGGAAAAAACTAAAAAAATAAAGAAGAAATTACTTCATAAGTACCGTTTAGTAATCTTAACCGACGATACTTTTGAAGAACGTCTATCCTTAAACCTTAACCGTTTAAACGTGTTTGTTTTAGGTACACTATCTGCTGTTGTATTAATTATATTAACTACTATTTTAATAGCCTTTACACCGCTTAAAGAATATATTCCGGGTTACTCATCTACTGCTTTGAAGAAAAAAGCAGTGATGCTTAGTTTTAAAACAGACTCTTTACAACGCGCTTTGGAAGTAAATGAAAAGTATTATGCTTCAATAAAACAGGTTTTACAAGGCGAAGTCAGTACCATAAATTTTAATAGAGATTCTATAATACAAGTAGCTAAACTGGAAGCTAGTGAAGTAGATTTAAATCCAATTAAAGAAGACTCTTTATTACGAGAGATTGTAGATAAAGAAGATAAATACAGTCTATTTGAAACCGCAACCTCTAAAGCAAGTTTTGTGTTATTTCCGCCAGTAAATGGTACTATTAGCGAAGATTATAATTTAGAAGCAAAACACTATGCGGTAGATATAGTAGTTGAAAAAGACACACCAATAAAAGCCACTGCAGATGGTACAGTTATTTTTGCCGAGTGGACAGCACAAACGGGTTTTGTACTTATAATAGAACACAGTTATGGCTTAATATCTGTGTACAAACACAATGCCTCTTTAACCAAGGGTCAAGGTGATTTGGTTAAAGCAGGAGAAGTGATTGCGATAGCAGGAAATACTGGTGAACTTACAACAGGACCACACCTACATTTTGAGCTATGGAGTGATGGCTATTCTGTAAACCCTAATAATTTTATAGATTTTAAAAAATGATTTCACTAAAATCAGCTTTAGCAAAGCCCTTTGCAAAACGCGTTTATAAAAAGGTCCATAAATGGGCAAATAACCCAATTGAAACCCAGAATAAAGTCTTTCAAAATTTGATAAGTGAAGCATCAGGAACAGCGTTTGGACAAGATCACGATTTTATAAGTATTAATAATTACGAAGATTTTGTAAAACGTGTTCCTATTAGAGATTATGAACAACTCAAATTGTATGTAGATAGAGTTGTAGCAGGAGAGTCTGATGTGCTTTGGAAAGGCAAACCACTTTATTTTGCAAAAACGTCAGGGACAACTTCTGGTGCAAAATACATACCGTTAACCAAAGAGAGCATGCCAAATCATGTAAATGCTGCTAAAAATGCTATTTTACTTTATATTCATGAAACAGGAAATGCAAAATTTGTAGACGGAAAAATGATTTTTCTTCAAGGAAGTCCAACCTTAAAAGAACAAAACGGAATACAACTAGGACGCTTATCTGGTATTGTTGCGCATTTTGTACCAAAATACCTTCAAAAAAACAGAATGCCATCTTGGAAAACCAATTGTATTGAAGATTGGGAAACTAAAGTAGATGCAGTTGTAAAAGAAACATTACCAGAAAATATGACTATAATTTCTGGAATTCCATCTTGGGTACAAATGTATTTTGAAAAACTACACGAAAAAACAGGAAAAAAAGTTGGCGATATTTTTAAAAACTTTAATTTATTCATCTTTGGAGGTGTTAATTACGAGCCTTATCGCGCAAAGTTTGAAAACCTTATAGGTAGAAAAGTAGACAGTATTGAACTGTATCCAGCTAGCGAAGGTTTTTTTGCTTTTCAGGATAAACAAGATGAAAAAGGTATGTTATTGCAGTTAGATTCTGGTATGTTTTACGAGTTTGTAAAAGCAGATACTTTTTTTGACGACAACCCAAAACGTATTACCATTAAAGATGTTGAGGTTGGTGTTAATTACGTTATGATTATTTCTACAAACGCAGGATTATGGGCTTACAATATTGGTGATACAGTTATGTTTATCAGCACAAAACCATACAGAGTGATTGTGTCAGGACGAATTAAACATTTTATTTCGGCATTTGGCGAGCATGTTATTGGTAAAGAGGTTGAGCAAGCTATGAAAGAAGCTACAGAAAACTCAACTGTTAGAATAAACGAATTTACAGTTGCACCACAAATTAATCCAGACTCAGGATTACCATACCACGAATGGTTTGTAGAATTTGAAAATGAACCAGAAAATATTTTCGCTTTAACGCAAAAAATAGAAGCCTCATTACAAGCTCAAAACAGTTATTACTTTGACCTAATAGAAGGTAAAGTTTTGCAACCTTTAAAGATTAGTAAGATTGAAAAAAATGGCTTTCATCATTATATGAAATCAATAGGTAAATTAGGAGGTCAAAATAAAATACCTCGACTATCAAACGACCGTAAAATAGCAGACGCTTTAAAACCCCATATTTTACCCAAATAATATTATATTTGCGTGTTTAACAGACTGTATTAGTTGTATGATAAAACCACATGAAAGAACGAGAGCTCAAGAAAGCTCAAGTGCGATAGAACGTATGTATATTACTATGCGTCATCTATTTAATAGAGGGTTTTATAAACCAATGGGAGTTTCTGGAGAAACACTTCGCGAAGCTTTACTCGTTTTAAGACCTGAAATATACGGTTCTATATCAGAAGAAAAAGCAGAATTAGAAGGCTTACTTTATGTTATTGACCGACTACCTCATGGTATTGAAGAGTGTCGTTTTATTAATCTTACAAGTGACGAAGGTTATAAAAACTCTCACTTTGAAGTTATAATTCCGCCAAAAAGACGTCGTAATTGTTATCGTATAGATGACGAGCAAATGAATATAGAAATTACAAGAGGACGCTCAGAGATATATGATATTTTAACACATTTAACGTTCCTTTTTGTAGAGTCTCACAAAATAAGCAAACGCGTTATAATTGACGAGAATGGAGCTACTACTAGAGATTGGCAGAAGTTAGAAAACGCTGTGCTTTCTAAAAAGAAACTTAACCAAAAAGAACGTGAAATAGCGATTACACATACTGCTAATATTTTAGGACGTACTTTTAAAGAGTTATCTTCTGTTTACAATGTCTTTGCTTTACCAAATAAATCAGAACGCTTATTGCATATTGTATATTGGTTAGGTAAATTAGCTATTGACGAGATAGTTAATAACAACAAACGAACCGTTACTTTTAGTCCAGTTTTAAGAGAGCGTTTAGGACATCATATTCATGGCGAAATTTGGGCAAACACCATTAAAGAAAAACTAAAAAAGGAAGGCTTAATTGGTCGACCAATCCATATTATTAGTGCTAATTTACATAGTGTAATGAACACGCTTTTTGCACCAATAGCACTTAAAAAAGAATGCGCAAAAACCGAAATATTTAAAATCTACGAAGCATTAAGTAATGATGAAAATCAAGACCTACGCAATAAAGTAACACAAAAAGCGTTACAGCAAGGAATGATCTTTATAAAAGATACTTCGGGAACCAATATAGACGTACAAATTTTTGATACCTCTAAATTAGATTTGACTAAAACCGACCTAAAGTTACCAAAACCAAACAAAGACACAGAAGCACCTGTGCTTTTTGTTATGGATTATGCTTTTGGTGAACAAGCTTATGAGACAATAGACGAGTTATTGAAGCCTTTTAGAGAAGGTAATGACAAAACGCATCTAAATGTAGAGTCTATATCTATTATGGGTAAAGCAGGTATTTTAGAAGGCAGTAAAGGGGATATTATGATTCCATCAGCCCATATTTTTGAAGGTACAGCTGACAATTACCCTTTTAAAAACGAATTAAACAAAACAGATTTAGAAGGTCAAGGTGTAGCTGTATATGAGGGCTCTATGATTTCGGTTTTAGGGACATCACTTCAAAATAAAGATATATTAAAATTCTTTTTCAATTCTACATGGAATGTGATAGGATTAGAAATGGAAGGTGCACATTATCAAAAAGCCATTCAAGCTGCTTCAAAAGTAAGAGGTAGTATAAACCCTAAAGTAAAAGTAAGGTATGCTTATTATGCTAGTGACAATCCTTTAGAAACAGGAAGTACTTTAGCATCTGGAGGTTTAGGAACCTCTGGTGTAAAACCAACCTATTTAATAACCCGCAAAATATTACAACAAATATTTAATTAATAAGTAACTACAACAATGAGTAAAGAATTACCATCAAAGCCAAATAATAACGAAGAAGTTGATTTAAT
>JALZUT010000220.1 GCA_023300575.1 Olleya sp. | reverse complement strand
AATAACAACATCTGTTGTATTTACATAAGGTCCAAATTGAAGCATTCCAACTGCATTTAATTGTTGTGTTGCGCTTGCTTGATTGTCAGAAATTGTTAATGAAGTTGCCGAACCAATGTCTGATACATCTACATTAACTAAAAAGCCTCCACTTGAATCACAATCATTTACAACTGTGTAGGCAACTGTAGGATTTATACATGTAGAACAGTTTACATTAAAATCCCAAGGAGTATAATTATTATCTGAACAGTTGATTACATTATCAGAATTTATAGAAACTGTAATAGTATCTCCATTAGACACGAATATTAATCCTGTTAAGTCTCCAGCATTTCCATAATCATTATATAGTTCTGTTCCGTCGGTATCTAGTACAATCAATTCATCCCAAGTGTTTTCTACTTGTCCAGCATTAAAGGTAACCTGTAAATCTGATCCATCAGAACTTACAAAAACAAAACTTGTTGTGTCGTTATTAGTATAACAATAAGTAGTATTTACAGGTCCTAATGCACAATCTACTGTAGTTTGAGCAACTATAGAAAAGCATGAAGCTAGTATACAGATAAATAAAGTAATTTTTTTCATAAGTTTTTTTTAAGAGTATTATAGTCTCAGTTAATTAAATATTTTTAGTTATTGACACTCATTAGTTAATCCATCAATCCATTCGCCAATAAGGACTACAGCTTCTTGGTGAATAATACTTCTTCCTAGTAATGGCATTCTAAATTCTTCTGCATTTGTATTCATTCTAAAATACATTGTAGAACGTTCTTTTAATGAAGGCGCAACAATATGAGTAATTCCAGGAATATCAGTATCTGGATCAACACAAATACCTATGTTTGTTTCGTTTTCAGATTCATCAAACGCTAAACGTATAGGTCTGTATGAACAATGTGCTAAATCAGAATGACAATGTGCACAATTAATATCAAGATAAGAACGAACACGTAAGTCTATTGGTTGTGTTTCGTCACTCCAGTCTACAACTGTATTTATTGTTGCTGGTAAGTTATCCTCTAAATAACCTTGTGCTATTAGTCTTTCTAATTGGTTTTGAGATCCATCATCATAGATGTATGAGCTATTTAGATTTTGGGGTCTTACACCAATTGGAACTGAATTTGTTTCACTTTTATGACATGTAAAGCATTCTACATCAGACGGAATCCTATAGTTTGTACTTTTTGCTACACCATTTTCTAGAAAATCAACATTGGTAAAAGAACCCTCTAAACTAAAAGCTGCTTCTGTTTGGGCATCATTCCAGATGTAATCGGCAAAATGCCAATCGTCTTCTTTCTTTAACATCAAACGTGTTTCTATAATTCGTGTGCTATTATTTGGTTGAACATTGTCATAATAAAACGATTTAATTAAAATAGTTCCAACAGGAAAATTAATAATCTCATTATCTCCTGCATAAGTTGCTTTTACATCACTAGGCATCCAAATAAAGCGTTTCTTTTTCGCATAATCTGTAAATAATGTAGAAATAGGTTTATATGGAATAACTCCTAAAACAGGTGTTTGCGCTTTTATATCACCTTCAAAAAAATTATAATCAGAAAGTGTGTTAAAAGGAAAACTCTCAATATCTAACACTACAGGAGAAACTGGGATTGGTATAAAAGTTTCGTCTAAATCAGTATTAATATTATCATTAGAACAAGAAAAGAGTAGTGTAAAAAGGAGTACTATATTAGTAATTCTTATTAGTTTTTTAATCATGTTTTGATTTATTTAGTACTACGAATATAAAAAAAAAATAGTATTATGTATGAATGTTAAGATGTTACAATTGTTTTAGTAGCAACTTAGCTAATCTTTTTACTACCTCATAATTTAATTTTTGTTTTCAAAAAGCACTATTATTTGTTGTTAAGATGACTTAAAACTTTTTTAAGACATTCGTTAATAACTCCCAATAACTTCAGTTAAAACAAACGAATGAATTTCATACTTTGCGATTAATAATTTATATTGATAAATGAAAGTCTGTATTGCCGAAAAACCATCTGTAGCAAGAGAAATTGCTCAAGTATTAGGAGCCAACACCAAGCGTGATGGCTACTTTGAAGGCAATGGTTATGCAGTAACCTATACCTTTGGTCACTTATGCACACTTAAAGAACCAAACGACTATAAACCACATTGGAAAAGTTGGGATTTAAATAACTTACCAATGCTTCCAGAACGTTTTGAAACAAAAGTCACAAAAGATTCTGGAATACAAAAGCAATTTAAGATTATAAAGAGCCTTTTTGATAAAGCAGATCTGGTTATAAATTGTGGTGATGCAGGTACAGAAGGAGAATTAATACAGCGTTGGGTTATTGATCAAGCTAATTATAAAGGAGATGTTCAACGTTTGTGGATAAGCTCTTTAACTACAGAAGCCATAAAAGAAGGGTTTACCAAATTAGAATCTAGTAAAAAATATGATAATCTTTACTATGCAGGGTTTTCTAGAGCAATTGGAGACTGGTTGTTAGGGATGAATGCAACACGTTTGTATACCGTAAAACATGGTGGTTACAAACAAGTATTATCTGTTGGTCGTGTGCAAACACCAACGCTTGCAATGGTTGTAAACCGTTGGAAAGAAATCCAAAATTTCAAGCCTCAACCCTATTGGGAATTGCAAACTATGTATCGAGATACTTTGTTTAGTTACGAAGAAGGTCGTTTTTTAAAAATGGAAGATGGCAAGAAATTAGCTAATCTAGTTAAAGAACATGATTTTCAAATCGTATCCACTACCAAAAAAAATGGTAACGAATATGCGCCAAAACTTTTTGATTTAACAGGATTACAAGTGTATTGCAATACAAGATTTGGGTTTTCTGCAGATGAAACATTAAAAATTGTCCAAAAGTTATACGAGTCTAAAGTGGTTACCTATCCAAGAGTTGATACCACGTATTTACCAGATGATGTCTATCCAAAAGTAGCAGGAATATTAAAAAATCTGACCAAGTACACAGCTTTAACTCAATCGCTTTTAGAAAAAAAGATTAAAAAAACAAAGAAGACGTTTGATAATACTAAGGTTACAGATCACCACGCCATTATACCAACAGGTGTCCAAATTAACTTACAATACAACCAACAACAAGTTTATGATATTATTGTAAGACGTTTTATTGCAGTTTTTTATCCAGATTGTAAAGTGTCAAACACTACAGTTATTGGTAAAGCAGAACGCGTTAATTTTAAAACAACAGGAAAAGAAATACTAGAAAAAGGTTGGCGTATAGTCTTCGAGAATCCAAATAGTACAACAAAAGAAACTGGTTTATTACCAACCTTTATAAAAGGAGAAAAAGGCCCACACAAACCTTCTTTTTTAGAAAAACAAACCAAACCACCTAATCAATTTACCGAAGCCTCGCTCCTTCGCGCTATGGAAACCGCAGGAAAACAAGTAGATGACGATGAGTTACGTGATTTAATGAAAGAAAACGGTATTGGACGTCCTTCAACACGTGCTAATATTATAGAAACTTTGTTTAGACGTAAATACATTAAACGTAATAAAAAACAGGTGTTACCAACCATTACAGGTATTCAGTTAATAGATACCATTAAAAGTGATTTATTGAAATCTGCAGAATTAACTGGACGTTGGGAGAAGCAGTTAAAAGACATAGAAAAAGGCAAGTATTCAGCTTCTGCGTTTATCAAAAATATGAAACAAATGGTAGATCAATTGGTGTACGATGTACGAAGCGAAAAAGTAGAAGCTAAAATAAGTTATACCAATAATAAATCTGAAAAAACAGCTCAAAAAACCAGTAATAAAAGTACTAATGGTATTGTTGGCAAAGCCTGTCCTAAATGTAAATCTGGACAATTAGTAAAAGGAAAATCGGCTTACGGTTGTAATTTATACGGTAAGACTTGTGACTTAGTGTTGCCTTTTAGTTTTGCTGAAAAAAACATTTCAGAAAACCAATATAAACGCTTGATAGACAAAGGGTCGACCGTTAATTTAAAAGGGTTTAAAGCTCAAGGTGGTAAAGTTGAAGGGCTGTTACGTTTTGATGAAAATTTTAAACTTAAATTAGAACCTAAGCAAATAAACACTACTAAAAGTACTAACATACTTCAAAAACCGGTACGGTCTGAAAGCGAAGAAAACACATGTCCAAAATGCAAAAAAGGCACCATTATTAAAGGTAAAACAGCGTATGGTTGTAGCGCTTACAAAAATGGCTGTGATTTTAGATACGACTTTAATGCCATTTTCAAAAAAGCTAATGGTCAGCAATTAACAAAAGAACTGGTTTATTGTATTTTAAATGAAAACTAAATAAATGTAAATACTTATGTTGCTCTTAGTATTACTGAAATGAAAATATATTTTCAATTAAAATAGTTAAGCGTAGCGTAACTCAGTGTCTCAAAAAAAATAGCTTTGAAAACCCAAACACACCAACATTTTAAAATCTTCAAACCTTACGGAATGCTCAGTCAATTTTCGAGTAATGCTCTAAAAGAACAGAAAAAAAAGTTTTTAGCAGACTTGGGCAACTTTCCAAAAGGCATAATGCCAATTGGGCGTTTGGATGAAAATAGTGAAGGCCTACTCCTATTAACAACAGATGGAAAATTAAGTAATTATATTAACCAATCCGGAATTGAAAAAGAATACTATGCTTTGGTAGATGGCGACATTTCCGCGAAAGCCATACAAGACTTATGCAAGGGTATAGTAATAGGTATTAATGGTTCAAAATATAAGACTAAACCCTGTCAAGTATTTAAGTTAGATGCACTACCAGATTTACCAACACGATCCAAAAAAATCAGAGATGCAAGACATGGACCGACTACTTGGATAAGTGTTACCTTAACCGAAGGTAAATTTAGACAAGTACGCAAAATGACTAGTGCTGTTGGCTGTCCAACGTTAAGATTAGTTCGTGTTAGAGTTGGTAATATCTACCTTGATAAAATGGAAGCTGGAGCAGTTTTAAAACTAAATGATTTAAATAAATTGCTTTAAGATTATAAACCCCTGTTTACAGTTTTAATCTCATTACTTTTGCATGCTAATTCCTTGTAAGTATGATTAAATACGCTCACTATTTTTATGATTATTTTAAATCTTTTGGATGGTCTGATACGACTTCTAAATATTTAAACATGCTTATTTTGTTAGTTATTGCTTTTATAGTTGTTTTAATTATAGATGTAGTAGTTAGAAAATTATTGAGAGCTGTTTTTTATAAAATAGCAGTTCGTACAAAATCTAATTTTGACGATTTATTAATTACCAATAACGTACCCAGAAATATTGCACATTTACCAGCATTGTACATAGGTAAAGTAGCTTTACAATTTATTTTTAGAGATTTTAACTACTTACAATTAATTACAGAAAAAGGAATAAGAGTTGCGGGTATAATTTTAGGTTTATGGATTGTTAGAAGTATTTTAAACACGTTAAAGCAGCACTTTAAAACCTTACCTAGATTAAAAGACAAACCAATAGATAGCTACATACAAGTTTTTATGATTTTTGCTTGGACTGTCGGTATGATAATGGCTTTAGCAGTAATAACTAATATTTCTATGTGGGAATTTGCTACTGGTTTTGGAGCTGCTTCTGCTGTAATACTCTTAATATTTAAAGACACTATTTTAGGTTTTGTAGCAAGTATTCAAGTTGCCATAAACGATATTATTAGAATTGGAGATTGGGTAACCTTTGAAAAATATGGTGCAGATGGTGATGTCATTGAAATTAATTTAGCAACTGTTAAAATTCAGAATTTTGATAATACTATTACAACTATTCCAACTTACGGAATGATTTCAGATTCGTTTAAAAACTGGAGAGGGATGACCAATTCTAGTGGAAGACGTATTAAAAGACACCTGCTAATAAAACAAAGTTCTATTAAATATTTAACGCCTGAAGACATAAAAAAACTTAAAAGCATAACACTTATTACAGACTATTTAATAACTAAAGAAACTAAAATTAACTATTATAATACTAGCAAAAACATTGATAAATCCTTATTAATCAATGGTAAAAACCTAACTAATATTGGTGTTTTTAGAAAATTTTTAGAAGCCTATTTAGAACAACATTCTGCAATTAATAAAAACATGTTATTGATGGTTAGACAGCTTCAGCCAACTACACAAGGTATTCCTTTAGAAATTTACTGCTTTAGTGAAGATAAACGTTGGCAAAACTATGAATATGTAATGAGTGATTTATTTGATCACTTTTTAGCAGCAGT